>NZ_JBFRGL010000002.1:0-242105 GCF_052115325.1 Arthrobacter sp. 2RAF22
GAGCCGGGAGCCGGTATATGTGAGCGGGCGTCCTGCCGGGAGCCGGTATATGTGAGCGGGCGTCCTGCCGGGAGCCGGTATATGTGAGCGGGCGTCCTGCCGGGAGCCGGTATATGTGAGCGGGCGTCCTGCCGGGAGCCGSYATATGTGAGCCGGCGTCAGGGGCGAGCGCGCTGGATCCGGAATCGGGGGGGCCGCTGGGCGGTAAAGTTGGTGCACATGGAGAGCCTCTTTAGTCACCTCGCGCCGGACTCCGAACCCCAGCCGGAGCAATCCGGTGAGCTGGACCCCGTGGTGTGCACCGTCGTCGTGCCTTCGCCTGTGGCGCATGCTTTCATGGGCTTCACCGACCACCCGCATCTCTGGTGGCCGATGGAGGACCACAGCGTCTACGGGGCGGGCTCGCACGTTGAGTTCGAGGAGAATTTGATCCTGGAGACGGCCGACGACGGCCGAACCTCGATATGGGGGACCATCGACGACTGGCAGCCGCCGTTGTCCTTCCATGCGAGCTGGTATCCAGGCAGTACCGCGATGTGGTCCACCGAACTTCGTTTGGCCTTCCGCGCCGTTGACGGAGGAACGGAGGTTCGTCTGGTCCACGACGGCTGGGAAGGCGCCGAACACCCCGCGCAGACCCGTGCAGACTACGCGGCTGACTGGCCTGTAGTTCTTGAGCGCTATGTCCGGTTCATGGGCGGCGCAAGTGAATAGAATCCGTCGCCTCCAAGCGACTGACTGGGAATTGCTTCGCGACGTCCGGTTGGAGATGCTGTCGGACACCCCGATGGCCTACGTGGAGAGCCTCGCGGCCGCCCGGCGCCAGACTGACAGTCAATGGCAAGAGCGAGCAGCCACGATGTCGGGCGACTCGAGTATCACCCTGATAGCGGACGACGGCACGGACGGTAGCCCGATCAGCGGACTTATGCGCGTGGTCATCAAGCAGCCGCAGGATCCTTCCCGGGCTCTACAAGCCATGCTGATCAGCGTCTACGTCGCACCCGAACACCGTGGCCTGGGCCTGGCCGACCAGTTGCTTGATGAGGCTTGCGCCATAGCAGGCGCCGAGCTCGGAGCAGGCGTGATCGAACTGGGCGTCCACGAGGACAACGCCCGAGCGAAGGCGTTCTACGAGCGGCACGGATTTGAATACACCGGTGCCAGCCGGCCGTATCCGCAGGACAAAGCCAGGTTGGAGATCGTCATGGCCCGCCGGCTTCCACCCGCAGGGCCGACCCAGCAAAGCGAAAGCCCGGGCGCGTTCATCGATGATCTAGGGGCCGCCCTCGCTCCGGGGCAAGTCGCCGTCGACGAACAGACACGCACCACCTATGCCGCAGACCTGGGACCCGTCCTCGACTTGCAGCTGCCCTTGGCTGTGGTGTTCGCCGAATCCGTCGAAGACGTGCAGTATGTGGTGCGCAGTTGCGCCCGGCACGGAGTTCCGATCGTGGCCCGCGGCGCCGGCACCGGGGTTTCCGGCGGCGCCCACGCCAGCCAGGGGTGCATCGTCCTCAGCTTGGAACGCATGAACCGCATCCTGCAGCTCAACGCGGACGATGAGACCGCCGTCGTCGAACCTGGCGTGGTGAACGCTGACCTGAATGCCGCCGCGTCCGAACACGGCCTGATGTACGCGCCGGACCCGGCGAGCTACAAAATGTCCACGATCGGCGGCAATGTGGCCACGAACGCAGGCGGCTTGCGTTGCGCCAAGTACGGCGTGACGAGGGACTCGGTGCTGGCGCTCGACGTCGTCCTGGCCGATGGCTCGCTTATCCACACAGGTCACCAGACCTTCAAGGGTGTGGCCGGGTACGATCTCACAGCGCTGTTTGTGGGCTCCGAGGGCACCCTGGGGATCGTGGTGGGTGTGACGGTGCGCCTGCGCTACCTGCCGCGCGAGGTACAGACAGTTGCCGCCTTCTATTCGGACTTCCGCGGTGCCGCAGCGGGTGTCCTGGCGGTCGGAAGGGCCCGCGTCCAGCCGGCCATCATGGAAATGCTCGACGCCGGAACGCTGGCCCAGCTCKACGACCTGTACGGCTCGGACCTCGGAGAACGCGGACAGGCGCTGCTGTTGATCCAGACTGACGGCTTTGGAGCGGCAGCGGAAGCAGCTTTGGTACGGGAAGTGCTCGCCGCCGGCGGCGCCGCGGTGACGGCGGAGTCCAATGCCGAAGCGGAGCGCCTCATCGAGATGAGGCGCTCGAGTCGAGGCGACGAAGTGGACAACGAATTCCGGGTTGGCGAGGACGTCGCTGTTCCGAGGTCGCGGCTTGTCGACTACGTGGCCGCGCTCGAGGCCATGGCCGTTACCCACGAGGTCCAGCTCAAGGTGGTGGCCCATGCCGGCGATGGCAACCTGCACCCCACCTTCTGGGTGGACCGCGTGGACAGGGAAGTGGACGCCGATGCCATGTCCCGCCTCAACCAGGCCCTGGACGACTCGATTGACGCCGCGCTGGCGATGGGCGGGACCATCACCGGCGAGCACGGGGTGGGGCAGTACAAGCTGCGTTGGCTCGGACTTGAGCAGCCTGAGCTCATCCGGGAGTTGCAGCATCGCATCAAAGAACTTTTCGACCCGGCCGGAATCTTCAATCCCGGCAAGGCTATCTAAAGCTCTGGTATTCCAAATCTAATCGTCAGGGTCCAGCGTCACACTCAGCTGCCCCTTTAGCGGCAGTTTACTTTGCCATGCAATGCCCCTAATCTTATTTGGTATACCAAATTAAGATTCCAGGGAGGCAACCAATGGAACAAGCACAGCCGCCGCGCCGCGGTACTTCCGCGTACGCCGCTCGACGGACTGCCTGGATACTCGTTGCACTGGCACTTGTCTCCATCAACCTCCGTCCGGCCATTACGACGATCGCCGGCACCATGGGTCAGCTGCAGGCAGGCTTTGGACTCGACGCGCATCTGCTGCCGCTGCTTGGCGCCTTGCCTGTACTTGCCTTCGGCGTCTCGGCCCCTTGCGGTCCGTGGCTGGCCCGTCGCCTGGGCAGCGGAAGGGCTGTGGCAGCGGCGCTCCTGGTGCTTGCCGCGGCGCTGATCCTCCGCGTATTCGTGCCCGGACTGTTGCTGCCCGGAACGTTCCTGGCAGGGGCATCCATCATGACCGCCAGCGTGCTCGTGCCGCAGATCGTCAAGGCAAACCGCGGTACCGGCTGGTGGACGGGGCTGTGCACCATGGGCTTCGGGCTGGGCGCGGCGCTCGGCGCGGGGCTCGTCCAGCCGCTGCAGCAAGCGCTCGGGGGAAGCCTCGCCTGGGCGCTGGCCGTCTGGGCCGTCCCCGCCTTGCTAGGGGCCGCGTTGATCCACCGCACCGGTCAACCGGCCGGGCGCCCCGACGGGACCGGCGAGACCGAAACCGGCGGACCGGCGTCGGGCGCTGGTTTGCAGAAGACGACGACGGCGGGTGGCGCAACGGGGGAAACCGGCACCATTCCGTTGCGGAAGCAGCGGACGGCCTGGGCCGTGACCGCGTTCTTCGGGCTGCAAGCCATGCTGTATTTCGCGATCACCTCGTGGCTCGCGGTGTTCCTGGTGTCGAAGGGGCAGACCGTGGCCGACGCAGCAGGTCTCTTGGCATGGTTCAGTGTCGCAGGGCTGCCCGCGAGCCTGCTGGCTCCCGTCCTCGCGGGGCGTCGCGCGGTTCTGAAGGTCATGGCTCCAGGCCTGGGATTGCTCGTCGCCGCGGCTTTGATAGGGGTCTTGACCGCGCCCGTGGCTTTGCAGTTCCTCATGGTCGGCGTGTTGGGGATCGTCCAGAGTGCCGGCTTCGGGCTGGGAATGGCGTTGGTTGTCATCCGCTCAACCGGACCACAGAGCGCCGGCAGCCTGTCCGCCATGAGCCAGGGCTTGGGCTTCGCGTTGGCGTCCCTGGGGCCGTTGGGGGCGGGATTCCTCCATGAGTGGTCCGGCGGCTGGGACGTTCCCTTCTGGGCCCTGGCCGCGGAAGCGGTGCTTCTCGCGGTGGCCGGTTTCCTCGCGGTGCGCGGGCCGGCGGTGTCGGTGGAAGCCGTCGAGACGGAACATCGTGGCGAGCCCGCCGCCGTCGGGCGCTAAAACCAAAAAAGTCGCCGGTCCCTCGCACGAGGGACCGGCCACATTTTTGTGCGGCTTGGATTTGTGCGGGCTTAGACCAGCTCGAGCTGATCCGCCACGACCTTGCCGCGGTGGATCACCGTGCGGTCGGTTCCGCGGTCCATGACCGCGGAGGCGACCGTTTCTCCGTCGAGCAGCAGGAGTTCGGCAGGATCGCCGACCTCGACGCCCGGGCGGTGTGCCGTGCCCTTCAGGCGAGTGGCGGACGGGTCGAGGACGCTTGCGCCACCGACCGTGGCGATAGCAAGGCAGTGCTCGATGAGTTCGTCCTTGCGGAAGCCGTGGGTGAAAGCGAGCTGCCAGGTGCGGTCGAGCATGTCCGTGTTGCCATAGGGGGACCAGTAGTCGCGCTGGCCGTCCTCGCCCAGGCCCATGCGTACGCCGGCTTCGGCGAGCAGCGGGATGGGCAGCTGGGCGGCCACACCGGCGGAGCCCGGCGCCACCGACGCCATGGAGATGTCCAGCTCGGCGAATTCGTCGATGAGGCGGCGCGTGGTGGCCTCGGAGACGCTGCCCAGCTGGTACGCGTGGGACATGGTGACCTTGCCCTGCATCCCCAGGGCGCGGGTGCGCTCGATCACGAGGTCCGTGCTGAAGACGCCGAGTTCGCCGGGCTCGTGGAGGTGGATATCAATGGGGACCTGGTACTTTTCGGCCAGTCCGAAGACGATGTCCAGATGCCGGGCCGGGTCGCGGTCCAGGCTGCACGGGTCGATGCCGCCCATGACATTCGCGCCGGACTTGAGTGCCTGGTCCATGAGGGGTACGGTGCCGTCCTCAAGGAGGAGGCCGGCCTGCGGGAACGCGATGATGTCGACGTCGGCCTGCCCTTTGAACTGCTCCTTGGCGGCCATCACGGCGTCGAAACGCTCAAGCCGGCAGTCGACGTCGATCTGGGCATAGGAGCGCACACGCGTGGTGCCGCGGGCGATCATCCGGCCGAGGGTGTTGTTGACCCGTTCCTGCAGCGGAACCTCGGCGTTGCGCCAGTTCTGCCGGTCGTTCATCATCATGGTCCAGACGCCGGGGCCGCCGGTGTGTTCGCGGAACGGCAGTCCGATGCGGGTCGAGTCCAGGTGCACATGGACGTCCGAGAACGACGGCACGAGAAGACGGCCGCGGCCCTCGACGACGGTGGTGTCGCCAGTCGCCGCAGCGCGTGCAGGGTCATGGGGTTCGACGCCGGTGATCTTGCCGTCCGTGACGAGGACGTCGCTCAATGCTTGTCCCCAAGGACGGACGGCACGAATCAGGGTGTTCAATGTATTGCTCCTTTGATGTTGGATCTATTGCACACCAGCGAGGGCTGCGGATTCCAGACCTGCGTGGTGGCAGGCCGGGGCAGTCGCGCTGGCGGGTCGGGGGATTTCGCTGATGCACCGTTGCTGCTGTTCCGCTCCCAAGGTGCCGAACAACGGACACCGGGTGCGGAAGACGCAGCCGCTGGGTGGGTTTGCCGGCGACGGGAGATCTCCCCGGAGCCGGATCTTTTGCTGCTGGCGGGCTGCCCTGGGATCCGGCAGGGGCACGGCGGACAGGAGAGCTCGCGTATAGGGATGCCGGGGCTCCCGGAACAAGTCCTCCCGGCTTCCTTGCTCCACGATTTTGCCGAGGTACATCACCGCCACCTCATGCGAGATATGGCGGACCACGGAAAGATCGTGCGCGATGAAGATGTATGCCACTCCGGTGTCCCGCTGGATCTCCTGGAGCAAGTTGACCACCTGCGCCTGCACCGAGACATCGAGGGCGGATACGGGTTCGTCGCAGACGATCACCGAGGGGTTCAGCGAGATGGCGCGCGCGATGCCCACCCGTTGGCGCTGGCCGCCGGAGAACTCGTGCGGGAAACGGTTGTAGTGCTCCGGTTTGAGGCCCACCTGCTCGAGGAGTTCCTTCACCCGGTTCTTGAGGCCGCCGGCCGGGTTGATCTTTTGTGCCAGCATCGGTGCGGCGATGGCCGTCCCCACGGTTTGCCGTGGATTGAGCGAGGCGAAGGGGTCCTGGAAGATCATTTGGACCTTGCGGCGGAAGTTGTACAGATCGCGGCCGGCCAACTGGCTGATGTCCACGCCGTCGATCAGGATCCTCCCGCCGGTGGGATCCATGAGCCGCGCGATCATGCGCCCGGTGGTGGACTTGCCGCAGCCGGACTCACCCACGAGTCCCAACGTCTGGCCGCGCGCGAGGCTGAAGGAGACGCCGTTGACGGCTTTGACGGTCTTGGATCCCTTGGGGGAGAACAGACCGCCTTTGATGGGGAAATGCTTCTGGAGGCTCTCCACCTGGAGAATTGCCTGCGTGTCCATGGCGGGTCCTAACGCGTATTCCGAATAGTGACGATCTGGGGGCCGCTCAAGTGGCAGCGCTTTCCGTGGCCGTCTTCGACCACGAGCTCCGGGCGCTGGCTCGCGCATACGCCGTCGCCGGCAAGGGCCGCGTACTCACACCTGGCGCTGAAAAGGCAGCCTTTCGGGAGGTCAAGGAGCGACGGCGGCTGGCCCGGAATGGGGTTGAGCCTGCCCGAGCTACTGCTCAGCGTGGGCATCGATTTGAGCAGGCCCAGGGTGTAGGGGTGCCGCGTGTCGTAGAAGATCTCGTCCACCGGTCCCGATTCGACGCATTGCCCGCCGTACATGACCAGCACGGAATCGCACACTTCGGCCACCACGCCAAGATCGTGGGTGATCAGGATCAGGGCCGAGTTGGTTTCCTGCTGGAGCTCGGACATGAGGTCCAGGATCTGTGCCTGCACGGTGACGTCCAGCGCGGTGGTGGGTTCGTCCGCGATGAGCAGTTCCGGTTCGCAGATCAGTGCCATGGCAATCATGGCGCGCTGGCGCATACCTCCCGAGAAATGGTGCGGGTATTCGTCGTAGCGCTGCTCGGGGCTCGGAATGCCTACCCTTCCGAGCATGTCGACGGCGGCCGCGCGGGCCTGCTTCTTGCTTGCCTTGTTGTGGACGAGGTAGGCCTCGGCGATCTGATGGCCCACGGTGTAGAAGGGATGCAGGGCCGAGAGAGGATCCTGGAAGATCATGCCGATGTTCCGGCCGCGAAGCTGCCGCATGCCGGACTCGGGCAGTGTGACAAGGTCCTTGCCTTGGAACAACGCCTGGCCGGTGACCCGGGCTGAGGTCCCCTTGAGGAGCCCCATGAGCGCCTGGCTGGTGACCGACTTGCCGGACCCTGACTCCCCGACGATGCCGAGGGTCTGCCCGCGCTCCAAGGAGAAATCCATCCCGTTGACTGCCGAGACAAGGCCGTCGTCGGTGGGGAACTTCACCGAAAGGTTCCGGACGTCGAGGAACGCGGCGGCTTCCGCGGCCTGATGGCCGGTTCGCGCGGCCTGATGCGCGGTTCGCGTGGCCGGTTGTCCGGCCGGACTGGGCTGGAGCTGGGTCATTGGAGCCTCACTCGGGGATCGATGGCAGCGTAGGCGAGGTCGACGACGACATTCGCGACGATGACGAAGAAGGCAGCCAGCATGGTGATGGCCATGGTGACGGGGAGGTCGCCGGAAATGGCAGCCCGGACGGCCGTGATACCGAGTCCCGGGACGGAGAAGATCTGCTCGGTGAGGACCGCGCCGCCGAGGAGAAGCCCGATGTCCATGCCAAGCATGGTCACCACCGGAGTGATCCCGGCCCGGACACCGTGTTTGAACGTCACTGTTCGGGGCGCCAGGCCCTTGGCACGGGCCGTGCGGATGAAGTCCTCGCTGAAGGTTTCGATCATGTTGGTCCGGGTGACCCGGATATACGCCGCGCTGAAAAGCACCGCGAGGGCGACCCACGGCAGGAAGTAGTTGAGCACCCAGGCCCCCGGACCATGCGGACCGAAGGGGCTGTTGATCTCGTTCGTCGTGAAGGGCAGGAGATGCAGCTGGTTGACGAAAACCAGCAACAGGAACAGGCCGGTGACGGGGATGGGCAGCGAGACTCCAACGGACGCTGCGCCGACGATGAACTTGTCCGTGGCGGATCCCTTGCGAAGGGCGGCGAGCAAACCGAGCCCGACGCCGGAAACGGTCCAGAGCACCAGCGCGCCGACCGCCATGGAGAGCGTGTAGGGCAAGGAGCGGGCGATGATGTCCGAGACGTTTTCGTTGGTTTGGAACGATTTGCCGAGGCATGGCCACTGGCAGATCGATTCCGCTCCGGGAGCACCGATCATCCGCGGCGAGACCAGACCGCGCATGTAGTCGATGTACTGGACCAGGAAAGGGTGGTCCATGCCAAGGGCCACGCGGGCTTCCGCGATGCGTTCGGGAGTGCACTCCTGGCCGCAAGCGGCGGACGCAGGATCGGCAGGACCCAGCTGGAACAGCGTGAAGGTGATGAAGCTGACGGCGACGAGAAGCAGGATCAGGGAGCCTGTCCGGCGAAAGATGAATCTGATCATTGTGCTGGTTGCGGGCCGTCCGGTAGTCGCCGGACGGCCCGCCTCCCTTCTGGGCTGGCCTGATTGGTGTAAACAGGCCCGGTTGTGTATTTGGCCTGGTTAGTGCTCGACGCCGACGATCGAGAGGTCGATGCCGCCGAAGAAGTAGCCCACTTGGGCGTTACGGATATTGGAGCCAACCACGCTGTTGGTGTGGCTGCGGACGAGCGGGATGATCGGGTAGGTCTTCAGGGCCTTGCCGAACTCCTCAGACCATTTCTTGCCGAGTTCCTCCGAGGTCCCGGAAGTGTTCCGGAGCTCGAACATGGCCTTCGAAATCTGCGGATCGAAGTAGCGCGACGTGTTGGAGAAGCCGTAGCTGGTGCCGTCGTTGTTCGGTCCGAGGATGGGATCGGCGGACGTACGCACCGACGCAGGGTCGGCGCCGCCGCACCAGCCCGAGCGCGCAATGTCCGGCAGCTGGTCACTGGCCAGGACGGAGTAGTAGTTCGGGGCCGGGATCGGCACCAGTTGGACGTCGATGCCCAGGGCCTTGAGGTTTTGCTGGATCACGGTGCCGGTGTTCTTGTAGGCGTCGCGGTTGTTGGCGTACCCGTAGGTGAGGGTCTTGGGGTAGTTCTTGCCTTCGAGGAGCTTCTTGGCTTCCTCCAGCTTGGGCTTGCCGGTGGGGTCGATCTCCAGGTCCTGGGCTACGTAGCCGCGCATCTTGGCGTTGAGCGGGGTCTGGGTGAGTTCGCCGAAGCGGCGTCCGCCGTACTGGACCAGGATGGACTGACGGTCCAGGGCCAGGGCGATTGCCTTGCGGACATCGGGATCGGAGATCTTCTCGGTGTTGAGGCTGAGGACGTCGTTGCAGCCGAGCAGTCCCGATGCAACGCGGTCCTTGACTTGGGCATCAGCGAGCTTGGCGGAATCCGAGGTCTGCAGTGCACCGTTGGAGTCCAACGTGAGGGCATTGGGATCGGAGTTGGCCAGGAGCTGCTGGCTGATGGTGGCCTGCGAAGTGGAGAGCGAGAAGCTGAAGGTGTCCGGAAGTGCCGTGCGGTTGGGGTCGGTGGACGGATCCCAGTTCGGGTTGCGGACCAGTTTGAGCGACTTTCCGCGACTGTACGAATCAACCATGTACGGGCCTGTAGACACCGGGTGGTTGGTGTAGTCCAGCTTGGTGTCCTTGTCCTTCGGGACAGGCGAAGTGTTGGAACGGGAGGCCAGCGCCGGGAATTCGGCGAATGGCTTCTTCAAGTGGAAGACGATGGTGCGCTCGTCCGGAGTTTCCACGGCCTTGAGGTCCGCGGAAGGATCCTTGTACGGCCCCTTGTAGCCGCCGGCGTCGAGCGCCGCGTTGAGCTCCTGCGGGGCCTGGGTGTAGACGTCCTGGGCGAAGGTGCGTTCGATGCCGTACTTGACGTCGGTGGAGGTGATGGGGCGGCCGTCTTCGAACTTGACGCCTTTCTGGAGGGTGAATGTCCAGGTGAGTCCGTCTTTGGACACCTGGCCCGTGTCCGTGGCGAGGTCCGGAACGATGGTGGGCGGCTGTCCGGCCGTCTCCTTCGCCATGGTGAGGTTCCTGTAGTACAGCTGGCCGACGTTGGCCGTCTGGACGTAGTTGCTGTTGCCCGGGTCCAGGGTTTGGAAGTCCGAGGACATCAGGACGTTGATGTTGCCGCCCTTGGTGGTGAAACCGGACTTGACCACTTCGGGAGCCTGCTCGGTGCTGGAAGCGCCGGAGGCGGCAGTTCCGGGCTGGTTCTGTCCCGCCGCGCAGCCTGTGGCGGCGGTGGCGATCAGCACGGCAAGGGCCAGCGCTCTGGTGGGGGTATTCATTGTGCTCCTCATTTGGGTGGGTGGAACGGATTTGAAGGGGGATTAGTGGCGGGATGCCTTGGGGTCCAGGGCATCCCGCACGGCGTCGCCGAGCAGGTTGAACGCCAGGACCGTGACGATGAGCATGGCGCCGGGGACTGCCAGGAACCAGGGGTCGCTGAGGTACCAGTTGCCGGATTGGGCGGCGTTGAGCATCTGGCCCCACGACGGCGTGGGGTCCTTGACGCCGACGCCGAGGAAGGACAGCGCCGCTTCTGCAGAGATGTTCGTGGGGATGAGCATGGTGGCGTAGACCAGTACGACTCCCATGACGTTGGGAATGATCTGCCGGAACAACACGCTCAGGTGCGAGGCGCCGAAGGACCGCGCGGCCTCGACGAACTCGCGCTCGCGGAGGCTCAGTACTTGGCCGCGGACAATACGGGCGAGGTATGCCCAGCCGAAGAAGCCCAGGATGATGACGAGCGAAGCCATGGGCAGGAAGCTGCCCTGGCCCAGCGCGGTGTCCCGCAGCCGTGACTGCAGGATGGGGGTCAGTGAAAGGACCAGCAGGAGGTGCGGAAAAGCGAGGAAGAGATCCATGATCCGGCTGATGATGGCGTCCGTTTTGCCGCCGAAGTAGCCCGCGGCTGCACCGATCACGGTTCCCAGGACCACCGAGACCGCAGTGGACAGCAGGGCAATGGTGAGGGAAACCTGGCCCCCATAGGCGAGGCGGGAAAACAGGTCACGGCCCAGTCCGGGTTCCACGCCCAGCCAGTGGCCGGCCGAAGGGTACATGTATCCGGAGAGCGGCAAACCGGGAGTCTGGATGTCGTCAAGGACATCGGGGCTGGTGTTGGACGTGAAGGGATCGTTGCCGGACATGGCACTGAGCAGCGGGCCGAGGATGGCGAACAACATGATGGCCGCCACCACGCAGAGGCTCAACAGGGCAATCTTGCTCCGGCGGATCCGCAGCCAGGCCGTCGCCAGGAGCGACCGCGCCTCGGCAGTGGGTCTGCTTGGGGACGTGCTGGGGGATGGACTCTCAGCCGTAGCTTCGGCGGTGGACTGTAGCTGGGTCAACGGGGGTGCTCGATTCATGATCCAAGGAGTAGGCTCCGGACTTTTTGTATACCAAAAATAGACTAGAGCAGGTTCGATGGGATGTAAATCACAAATATTGCACTATCTGGAATACCAAACAGCTCTGTTTCCTCCCGTGTATGCTCGGGTGGAACGTAAGACGACGGGGAAGGGAAGGGTGGCCGACGCCGATGCCCGAAACGCTGACTGGCCGCGACGACGAAGCCCGGGCCGAACAGGTCTACCAGCTGGTCCTTGAGGGAATCGTGGCGGGGAGATACGAACAGGGCGCGCGGCTGCGTGAACGGGAGCTCTCCGAGCTCTACAACGTTTCACGAATCCCCGTGCGGGAGGCCATCCAACGCCTCGAGCAGGATGGCTTCGTGGAAACCTTCCCCCGCCGGGGCGCCGTGGTGCGGCAATTGACGCTCACCGACGTCAATGAACTCTTCGACGTGCGGTTGTGCCTGGAAACGTTCGCCGCCCGCATGGCGGCCATCCGGGTCGCCGCGGGCGAACCGGGAGGCCGTTTGCAGGAACTCCTCGACGACACGAGGCAAGCGATCGACGACGACCGGACCGACGACGTCGTGCGCCTCAGTGCGGCGTTCCACGCCGAAATCGTGCGGCTGTCCGGCAACCGGCTGCTCATCGAGTCGGTCAAGCCGTTGTTCGGGCGCATGCGCTGGATCTTCGGGCTCGCCCACAACCGCAGCAACGAACTCCAGCGCGATGAGCACATGGAACTGTGCAACGCCATCCTCGGCGGCAAGGCCGAGCTCGCCTACACCCTGGCGTACTCCCATATCGAGCTCGGGCGTGAACCCGTGCTCAAGGGACTCGCGGAGACGCTGGAGCCCTAAACCCCTGCGTTAGTCGTCGGAATCCGGGTATTCGTCCTCGTCGTACCGGGATTCCTCGGTTTCGGCTTCCAGGATCTTGAGCATCGCCGTGTCCGGATTGAGCATGATGGCAGCCTCGTCACGCCGGTGGCGCAGGATGGTGTCCAGATAAGACTGCACGGCTTCCGCCAAGGGGATGTGGCTGTCCTGCTTCTGGCTCATGTACCAGCGGTGTTCGAGGACTTCGTGGACCACTTCTGCCGGCTCAAGCTTGCCTGCGAGGTCGCGCGGGATGGAACGGACGATCGGCTCGAAGATCTGGCTGACCCAGGTGTGGGCACTGATTTCTTCGTCCATGTCCGGGTTGTTGTCTGCCCGGAATGAATCCATGTCATTGAGCAACCGCCGGGCCTGGTTCTCCTGGGCGTCCAGGCCGGTGAGGCGGAGCAGCCGCCGTTGGTGGTGGCCGGCGTCGACCACCTTGGGCTGAAGCTGGATGGTGGATCCGTCCGCGGTGGTCTTGATGGCGTATTCCTCGACGTCGAAGCCGAGTTCGTTGAGGCGGCGGATGCGCGCGCCCACGCGCCAGCGTTCGCCGAGCTCGAACGATTCCTTTTCGGTGAGTTCGGCCCATAGCCGCCGGTACGAGTCCATGATGAGCTCCGACGTCGCTACCGGGTCCACCTTCTCCTCGATCAGCCCGCCTTCGAGCAAGTCCATGAGTTCCCCGGCGATGTTGACGCGGGCAATCTCCAGATCGTACTCGCGCTGGCCCACCGACAGATCCGGGTACAGCTCGCCGGTCTCGGCGTCCACCAAGTACGCGGCGAACGCCCCGGCGTCGCGTCGGAACAAGGTGTTGGAGAGGGAAACGTCGCCCCAATAAAAGCCGATCAGGTGCAGGCGCACCAGCAGCAGCGCTTGGGCGTCGATAAGCCGTGTCAGGGTGTCCCGGCGCAGCATCTGTGAGAAGAGCGCACGGTACGGCATGGAGAACTTGAGGTGCCGGGTGACCAGCACCGGGTTCAGTGGCTTGCCGTCAACGGTGGTGCGGCCGGTGATGACCGCGACCGGCTCGACGCAAGGCACATCCATCCGTGCCAGCTTGCGGAGCATGTGGTATTCGTGCCGGGCAACGTGCTCAGACGTTTCCTTGATGGCGATGACGGAGCCGGCCAGGTGCGCAAAACGCACGATGTGCCGGGAGATGCCGCGGGGCAGGGCGGCCAGGTTCGCCGCGGGCCAGTCTTCGAGTGCGATGTGCCAGGGGAGGTCCAGGAGCTCGGGATCCGCCGCCGCTGCGGTGATGTTGAGGGATCCGATGACACTTGCCGGCGGTGCCGCGTCATTGGCGCTCGCAGCCTCGGTGCGCGGGAGTTTGCCGATCTGCGCGTAGTCGGTGGGTTCGTCATGCCACTTGGCACCGCTTTGCTCGGTCATGGGTCAATTCTTCCGTATGGAGGCTGTTGTTAACGACGACGGCGGCCCGTCCACTCGGAAGGGCCGCCGTCGGTAATGCGGTGTGGGTGTCAGTCGCCCAGGCGCAGGCCCGACTTGGTGTCGAACAAGTGCACGTGGCCCGACTGCGGGCGGACGAAGATGGACTCGCCCTTCATCGGGGGACGGCGGCCGTCGACGCGGGCCACGATGTCGTGGCTCTTGCCGTCAAGCGTGGTGTGGCCGTAGACGTAGGCGTCGGCGCCGAGCTCTTCGACGACGTCGACCTCAACTTCGAGGCCCTCGCCGGCGCCAACGGTCTCGAGGTCTTCCGGACGGGAACCGAGCGTGACGGTCTTGCCGTGTGCCTCTTCGAGGACATCGTGCGGTACCGGGTAAACCGTGCCACCGAACTGCACGCCGCCGTCGACGACCGGCAGTTCCAGCAGGTTCATTGCGGGGGAACCGATGAATCCGGCAACGAAGACGTTCTTCGGGCGGTCGTACAGGTTGCGCGGGGTGTCCACCTGCTGCAGCAGTCCGTCCTTGAGGACGGCAACGCGGTCACCCATGGTCATGGCCTCGACCTGGTCGTGGGTCACGTAGACGGTGGTGACGCCGAGTCGGCGGGTCAGGGATGCGATCTGCGTGCGGGTCTGCACGCGGAGCTTGGCGTCCAAGTTGGAAAGCGGCTCATCCATGAGGAAGACCTGCGGGTTACGGACGATTGCGCGGCCCATGGCAACACGCTGACGCTGGCCACCGGAGAGGGCCTTCGGCTTGCGGTCCAGGTACTGCTCAAGGTCAAGAAGCTTGGCTGCTTCGCGGACACGCTCGGCACGCTCTTCCTTGGAAACGCCGGCGATCTTGAGTGCGAAGCCCATGTTGTCCGCAACGGTCATGTGCGGGTACAGAGCGTAGTTCTGGAAGACCATTGCGATGTCGCGGTCTTTCGGCGGGACGTCCGTGACGTCGCGGTCGCCGATCAGAATGCGGCCGGAGTTCACATCCTCGAGGCCTGCGAGCATGCGCAGGGAGGTGGACTTACCGCAACCGGAGGGTCCAACGAGGACCAGGAATTCGCCATCGGCGATGTCGATGTTGAGCTTATCGACGGCGGGCTTATCTGTGCCCGGGTACAGACGCGTAGCGTTATCAAAAGTAACTGTTGCCACAGTTATCAATCCCTTCACCGGCAGGTACGTGCCGGACGATCCGTTGTGAATGGTTCATGTTTATTCAGTTGGACTCCCCGCCCTGGGCTGGGCCCGGGCAAGGGAGACTGAGTGACGCCGCACGGTAGTTGTGCGCCACATCACAACCAAGAGTATGGCAGCAGCCCGGGTTATTCGCCTAAATGTTACGAACGTCACATGTGAGATGAGTCTCCCGAGACCTCGCGGCGACGTTCGCGAAGGACCGCCTCCAGGAGCTCGGCGACGTGGACAGGGGCCTCGACGCGGAACTCGGCCTGGGTGAAATCCAGCCCGACTTTCACCCCGACATCCCCGGCGCCGAGTCTGGCGATCGCGTCCTCGTCCGTCACATCGTCGCCCGCGAAAAGGATCCCGGTAGCAGAGGTTGCATGGCGCAGGAACTCGACCGCCTCGCCCTTGGAGGAATGCACCACCGAGGTCTCGAGGACACGTTTGCCGTTCTTGAGGAAGACTCCCGGGCGACCTTCAAGGACTGCGCGCGCAGCGGCGACGGCGTCCTCCGCTACGTCATCGTCGGCTCGGCGCGTATGGAGTACGACGCCGGCAGGCTTGTCTTCGAGGACTGTCCCCGGAGCTTCCTGCGAGATTCCGGCCAAGACCTCGCGGACTTCGGCAAGGAGCTCCCGTTGGGCGTCGTCCAGTTGGAGTTCCGCCGAACCGGGGCCCATCCAGGCCTCCGCGCCATGGCTGCCGATCAGCAGCGTTGCCTCGGGAGGGGAGGCGACCGCCCGCAGGCTGGCCAGTGCCCGCCCGGAGATGAGCGCCGTCGTCGTCCTCGGGAGTTTGGCGAGTTCAGCGAAAGCAGTGGCTGAGCGCTGGAGCGGCCGCGCGGCGTCGGCGTGGTCCACGATCGGGGAGATGGTGCCGTCAAAGTCCATCGCCACCAAAAGGCGGTCGGTTCGCGCGATCCTGCGGACGGCGTCGAGCAGTTCGGGCGTCAGGCTCAGCGGGGGAGTGGCTGCTGTCTCAGGAGTCATCGCGCACCACGGTTTCTGCCAGGGCCGAGAGGAATTCCGCCGACCAATGATCGACGTCGTGGTCGAGGATTTGCTTGCGCATGGACTTCATCCGGCGGCGTGATTCATTCGGGGGCAGGTTCACGGCCCTCATGATGGTGTTCTTCAGTCCGTCGATGTCGTGCGGATTCATGAGGAGGGCTTGCTTGAGTTGATCGGCCGCGCCGGTGAATTCACTGAGGACCAAGGCACCCGTGTTGTTGGTCCGGGCTGTGACATATTCCTTGGCCACGAGGTTCATGCCGTCACGCAATGCCGTCACCAGCATGACGTCGGCCGCGAGGTACAGCGCCACCATTTCCTCGACCGGGTAGCTGTGGTGGAGGTAGCGGACGGCGGTGTTCTGCATGGTGTCGAAGCTGCCGTTGATGTGGCCTACGGTGCCTTCAATCTCTTCCCGCAGGAGCCGGTACTGCCGCACGCGCTCGCGGCTGGGGCTCGCAACCTGGATCAGTGTGGCGTCCTCCACCGTGAGCCGTCCCTCTTTGAGGAGTTCCTCAAAGGCCTTCAGGCGGTGGGGGATGCCCTTGGTGTAGTCGAGGCGGTCCACGCCCAGGAGGATGGTTTTGGGGTTACCGAGGTCCTGGCGGATCTGCCGGGAACGTTCGATGATGTCCGGGCGCTCCGCGAGCTCGCTGATTTGATCCACGGCGATGGAGATCGGGAAGGCCTGTGCGCGGGCAATATGGGTGATCTGCCCATCCGCTCCCTTGACGTGGACTTGCTGCTGCTTGACGCTTGCACCAATAAAGCGGCGTGCCGAGCGCATGAAGTTTGCCGCGTCGCTGGGGCGCTGGAAACCCACCAGGTCGGCGCCGAGCAGGCCTTCGATGATGGCCTGGCGCCACGGCAACTGGGCGAAGATCTCCGGCGGCGGGAACGGGATGTGGTTGAAGAAGCCGATGCGCAGGTCCGGGCGCGCCCGGCGGAGCATGCTCGGCACGAGCTGGAGTTGGTAATCCTGCACCCACACGGTGGCTCCGTGGTCTGCGTGCTGGACGACGGCGTCGGCGAAGCGCTGGTTGACCCGGCGGTAGCTGTCCCACCAGGTTCGGTGGAACTCGGGCGGGGCAATGACGTCGTGGTAAAGCGGCCAGAGAGTGGCGTTGGAGAACCCTTCGTAATAGAGCTCAACATCGCGCGTGCTGAGTTCCACGGGAATCAGGTCCATGCCGCCGTGACTGAACGGTTCCAACGCTTCGTCCGGCGCGCCGTGCCAGCCCACCCACGCGCCGTCGGTCTTGGTCATCATCGGCGCGAGGGCAGTCACCAGGCCGCCCGGAGAGCGGCGCCAGCCTTCCTCGCCGTTTTCCGCGTCATCGCTGGTGTAACGGTCTACCGGAAGGCGGTTGGAGACCACCATGAAATCGTGTTTCCGGGCCCTTGGAGCCTGATTGCCTTCGGGTGCGCTGTCGGTTTTTTCGCTTGCCGTTTGTTGCATTGCTGCCCCCTGGGGTTGCCTGTGACTCATCTCCCACCCTACCGGCGGGAATCATCGAGGACACTTGCTCGTTCCTCAGACTGGAGTCGAGGACCCCAGCAAAGCTGCCGGTCTTCTCCCGTAAACTGGCACCGTTGCCCTAGCTAAAAACCAACGCCGTCGATAAATCACGAGGAACTGATGAGCCCCGCAAACGAACCACGCCTGTCCAAGGCAGAGCGCACCGCCCAGGCCCGCGAAAAGGCCCGCGAGATCCGCGAAGCTCAGCTGAAGAAGGACAAGCGCAATAAGTTGCTCATCGGATGGGGCATTGTGGTTGCCGTTGTGGCGATCCTCGCGGTCATTGCCCTCGTGTTCACCCAGAACATTGTGAACAACGCCCCGATCGCCGATCAGGGACCGACGCCGGCCAACGCCAACGCGCACGGCGGCGTGACGCTGCTGAAGGGCACCGATGTGGCGAAGGTGGCCGCCGGTACCGTCAGCCTGGCGTCCCTGCCATCAGCCCCGGCCACCCCGCCCGCCACGGTGACCGCTCCCGGCGCCGAGGCTGAAGCCGGCAAGCCCGTCAAGGTTGTGGCGTACATCGACTTCATCTGCCCCATCTGCAAGAACTTCGAGAGCACGTACAGCCAGCAGCTGACCCAGTTGCGGGACGACGGCAAGATCACCCTGGAGTACCGTCCGTTCGGCTTCCTGGACGCCAGCTCCAGCACGAACTACTCCTCCCGCGCCGCCAACGCCGCAGCGTGCGTGGCGAACACGTCGCCGGACAAGTACTCGGCACTCGTGGATCTGCTGTACGCACAGCAGCCCGCCGAGGGCAGCGCAGGCATTTCCGACAACGACCTCAAGAAGTTGGCCACCCAAGCGGGATCGGCCAACATCGACTCCTGCATCGACAACAAGACGTACCGTCCGTTCGTCAAGGTGGTCACGCAGGAGGCCAAGAACATCGGGATATCCGGCACGCCCACGGTCTTCATCGACGGCCAGCAGTGGGACAACAAGTCGGACTTCATGACCGTCCTGAATGCGGCTATCGCAGCAAAGAAGTAGTTCCCTTGGCCTAGGCCTCCCGTCCGCTGGAATTTCCGTGGGCGGGAGGTCGTGGGCTAACCTTATCTAGCGCTCGCGCGCACCAGCTCCGGTTCGCCGGGGTACCAGTCCCGGTCCGCCGGGCAACCAGCTCCGGCTTGCCGGGGCAATCAGCTCCGGCCTGCCGGGGCGCGCCTCCTTAGCTCAGTTGGCCAGAGCACCGCTCTTGTAAAGCGGGGGTCGTCGGTTCGAATCCGACAGGGGGCTCCGATAACCCCTCCATTCCGGCGATTTTGCCCCGAATGGAGGGGTTTTTATGCGCGAAAAACGGGCGCTACACGTTTACGACACGCTTTTAGCAAGACGGACGATGGCCCGTCGGCGATCGGACTGCATAGGGGAAACCATGCAGACGAGCAAAAAGACCTTGGGACCGGCAACGGACCAAGGCAACGCAGTACAACTCATGACCACGGAGGAAGTGGCTGTCTGGCTGCAGGTGGCTCCCAAAACCCTCCGGAACTGGCGCTCTGCCGGTCTCGGGCCGACGGCACTGAAACTCCATAGCGTCGTTCGTTACGACCGGGTCGCGGTCGAGACCTGGATCAGCATGACTTCGAAGGCTGCAGCCTGATGGGGCGCTCAAGCCTGCCGGTTGGCGCCTGGGGAACGGTCAGCGCCAAGAAAGACGCGGCGTCCGGAAAATGGCGGGCCAGCTGCAGGTTCCGCGGCTGGGACGGTGTCACACGGACCTACAGCAAGTTCGGGTCGACCAAGGGCAAAGCAGAGACAGCCCTGCTGGCGTCCATGAAAGAGCGTCAGCAGCACGCCGGCCGAGTAGCCTGGAACCCCTCGCTGAACGTCGTCGCGGAGAAGTGGCTCGCCAGTATCGAGGTTCCCAAGGTCGTCGTTGACACCCAGGGGAACATGGTAGCGGCTGGCAGCACGGGCGGAATCCGGCGCCAGACATGGGACCAGTACGAAGGACTCATCTACCGACTCATCGAGCCCGCTCTCGGCGCGCTGAAGATCAATGAAATCAGCACCTCCACCTGTGACAGCTTCCTGAGGTCCCTGGTAGTGGAAGGAAAAGGGCATACGAATGCCCGGCTGGCAAAAACGGTGCTCCAGCAGATCATGTCCTACGCCATTCGGCACGATCTGTACGTGGGTGGAAACCCGGTGCGTGAGGTCGATCGAGTGAACAGGCCACGGAAGAAGCCAGTTGCCTTGAGCGCGGCTACCCTGCACGATGTCCGCGAAGCCGTCCGGACTTGGCGCACGGAACCCGGCCATTTCGGTCCGCGCCCGAGCAATGTACTGGCGGATGTCGTTGACGTTCTGATCGGCACGGGAGCACGCATTGGCGAAGTCCTGGCAGTCCGCTTTGAAGACATCGACCTTTCAGGCGACGTCGGAAAGATCGCACTCACGGGCACGTTGGTGGAGCCTCGGCACGGCCCCAAGTACCGCCAGAGCTTCATTAAGAACCGCAGCAGCGAGCGGGTCATCCCAGTCCCTCGGTTTGTCGTCGACGTACTCATCCGCAGAAGTCTCGAATCTCCGGAGATCAACAAGGCCGGGGCCCTCTTCTGGTCCAGGACCGGCACCTACGTTCAAGCGTCA
The DNA here is from genome assembly GCF_052115325.1 of Arthrobacter sp. 2RAF22. NCBI lineage: Bacteria > Bacillati > Actinomycetota > Actinomycetes > Micrococcales > Micrococcaceae > Arthrobacter > Arthrobacter sp. 2RAF22. The sequence goes on from NZ_JBFRGL010000002.1 coordinate 20,030, forward strand.
AGCGTACGGAGGCAGCTGCGTTCCGCACTGACCGCCTCCAACATGGAGAACACGGCAGTCATCACTCCGCACGCCTTTCGGCGAACGGTTGCGTCCCTTCTCGCTAGGGAGCTGACCGACGGAGCCGCTGCCGCCATGCTTGGTCACGCCGACGTCTCCATGACCCACGCCGCCTACATCGAGAGGCTAAGGGACGTGGCGGATTACACAACGGTCCTGGAGCGGCTCGCGCCAAAGCCGAATCCGAGCCGGCTGCCTGCGGACATCGGCTGAATCCACGCAGACTACAGGAGAGGCATGCCGACCCGTTCGATGTGATCCGTCCGCGCCGAGTTGAGGACGGATCACATCGAAGAGGTCAGGAGTTCGAATCTCCTTAGCTCCACTGTTTGCAGGGAATTTCTGTGGAAGTTGGACGAATCCAGGCCCAGATGGGAGATATTCATTTGTTCAAGATTCTGGAAGTCACGACCCATGCTTGTCCCGGATGCCTTGGCCCTCACGAAGCAAAAGTTGTTGAGGCGTTGGTCATGGTCTGATCGTAAATCGTCCGGGAGACCTGTATCCCGCCCAGGACCAGGCCAACGAGGCCGGCCACAAGGATGTCGCGACCACCAAGGCGGCTCCTCGGAGAGTCGGCCTCCCGGCGGCTCTCGAGTTGGCTGCTGTCCTAACCCCGACCCGCCATCCATGGACCTGCCAAAATCGGGGCACGTACTGGATATTGGCGGGGGCCTGGTCGCTACAGCCGCTGGCTGTGTGGCATGGGCTATCAAGCCACCTTGGCCGACCTTTCGCCTAACCTCTCGTACATTGCACGTGCGGAGTTCGGCGAAGAGCTGTCCCTCGAATCGTTGAGGCGGACGTCCGCGATCTTTCCCGTTGGCCGAATTACCGCTCCGGCGTTGGCTTTCATGGGGCTACTGGCGAGTGTGTAGAACCTATGCGAGCGGCGGACCTAGAAAGCGAGCAGTGGGGTAACATCGAGGCGACACTGCCCCTGCCACGCCCCGAGGTGACACTTGGGAAAAGATTGGTGATTTTCGCACAAATGACAACTCTAGATTCGGAACTCGAGGCGGCGCGCCGGACCATCCATACGGACGGTTATCCGATGAGTATTGGGGAGCTAACCAATCTTTACCGTGACGGTGAGCTTGTGATCCGTCCACCGTTTCAGCGGCTGTTCCGTTGGGATGATTCTCAGAAGTCGCGACTGATCGAGAGCATACTCATAGGGATTCCGTTGCCGTCGATTTTTGTCGTTCAGGATGAGGGTGGCAAGTGGGAGCTCGTCGACGGTTTGCAGCGAGTTAGCACCCTTCTGCAACTCCAAGGTCTGCTCGACACTGAAGAGTTTCCTCCCCTCGAATTGACCGCGACGAAGTATCTCCCGTCACTGGAGGGCGCGGTGTGGGACTCAGAGACGCAATCGTCTCTCACTCCAGCTCAAAGACTGGACATAAAGCGTGCGAAGATCGACCTTAAGATCGTCCAGCGAGGCTCAGACCCCAAGACCAAGTTCGATCTCTTCCAGCGTCTGAATTCGTTCGGATCCAGGCTCTCTAATCAGGAGATACGAAACGCGCAGCTAGTGGGAGTAAACCCTGACTTTGTCGCATGGCTAAGTGAACTCGCAGGCCGAGAGTCGTTCGTCTCTCTCCTGCGGCTGCCTGACGCTGACAAGGCAAAGAAATACGACGAAGAGCTCGCACTCCGGTTCCTGTTCCTGCACACGAAATCAAACAAAGAGATAGCTGAAATTCGCAATTTCCAAGACGAACTGGAGGAGTTCTCAGGTGCCTTGGCACTGAATTTCTCGAGCGACTCCAAAGACCGCCTGGGTGGTGTATTTGAGGAGACGTTCGATAAGCTCCATGCCGCCGACGAGGATGTCCTCCGGCGTTGGGATGCTCAGAAGGGGAGGTTTACGGGAGGGTTCCTGAACACTTCCTTTGAGGCGCTCGCGGTCGGTCTCGGCTATCTCCTCAAGGAGGGCAGGACACCTCGGCCAAACTTACGCGAAGCCGCTATCGACTTCTGGAATGAACCGGAGATGACTAAGAAGTTCGCCACAGGGAAGTCGACGGAGGCACGCCTGCGGTTGATGGTGCCCAAAGGGCGCGAGATCCTCAGTTCCTGATGGCAAAGATCCGGACCCTCGAGGCGTTGGAAGACGCTATCTCCGAAGAGACAGCCTGGCGTAAGCACGAACTCACTACGGCGCGAAAGCTCGTGCAGCAGTCCTCGGGGTCGAGTCAGACTGCCAACCTGCGATCGGGCGTGCTCATCCTGTACGCGCACTGGGAGGGTTGGGTCAAGAGCGTCGCTCAGTTGTATATTCGCTATGTCAACAGCCAGAGCCCGACTTACGCTCAGCTCAGCGCTGCGTTCCTCGGCAATGCACTGAAGGTGAAGATCTCCTCGATAGAAGAAGCATCGACGCCAGCGATTCACAACGAGTTCGCTTCGTTCCTGATCGAGGGTTTCGCGGGTAAGGCCCGTCTTTCCGAGGACCTTGTGCAAACCCAAAGCAACCTCTCGTCAAAGGTCTTGAGTGGTGTAGTAGAGCGCCTGGGCTTACCACGGCGTTCGGAGTACTCCACTCGAGCGAACATGATTGACGAGGAGCTTGTTAACCGAAGAAATACGATCGCACATGGAAAGTTCTTGGAGCTCAAAGCTGATGACTTCCTCACCCTTCATCAGGACGTGCTTTCTCTGTTGCAGCTCTTCACCGACGACGTAAAGAATGCTGCTTCCACGAACGCTCATCTAGCAGAAACTGTCTAACGGGCTCGTACGATTGCTAATCTGTGACACACGTGTTCGGTGCAGACCGCTGACTGCAGGGGTCATGGTTTGGGAATGGTTCTCGATCGATGTCTAGCTCCAAGCGTCGATCATTGCCTGGAGGACTCCATCGCTGCAGGGCTACGAGCAGGGCTACGAGTCCTTTAGCTTTAGAGCGCGGAACCGCTTCGCCGCCCCAGGGGAACCCCCAACTCAGCTGTCTGTAACCCCATGCAACCTAAAGATCTGGCGCAGCTCGTGTGCAGCTTGGAGGAGTCCCAGGTAGTACTCAAGGTGCGCGGTCTGCGCTATCACGGTGTGTTTGCGGTCGATAGCGAAGCCTTTGCGGTCGACGCCGATTCGGGCGACGTAAAATTGTGCGCTACCCCAGACACCCTCCTCGATCACGTGGGCTCGAGTGCCGTGCTCTTGGTTGAAGCGGTCCACGAATGCTTCCACGATGTCTGCGTGGCCGCGGATATGTTCTTTCTGCTCCTCGGGTGTCATCGCGTTGAATACAGCGTGAAACGGGTTAAGTGATTGTTTGGTCATTGTCTTTCCTGTCCTGGGTGAGGCGTTTTATCCCCGGGATCGAATCACCGGGCTGTGGGTCTCAGATAGCGGTGCTGAAAGGTCCGGGGTCGCAGTCCTTCGTGACTCTCCCAGGGGCGTAGTCGGAAAGCTTGAAGTTTGTGGGATCGTGAACGCCGTGGCGATGCTCGAATGCGAGCATTGCCATCTTGCGGGCTTCTTTTTCGGTGTGCGCGTGAACGGTCAGGCGCTGGCAGGTTTTGCCCGAGGCCTTGGACTTGATGTCGACCGAGTACCGGTAGACCGTCTTGTCGAGGTAAACGACCTCCTGCCCGGCCAGGCGCAGTGCGATTTGGACGGGTGTTGACATGTTGTTCTGGGTCCAGAGGTAGTCATCCCCGCTCTCGCGGTCAACGGGGATGCCGGCGTCAAGCAGGACGTCCTCGATGAAGTCGACGTGGTCGTCAGGGAGGATTCCGAGACGGTGTTCCGTGTCGTCGTGCCAAACGAGGACAAGTACTGTCCCGGCCGGCGGTGCTGTCCTGCTCATGTTTTGTTCCTTGGGTGGGGCGGTGATCATAGTGACTCCGGGGTTCGTGGTTGGATCAAAAATTCTGTTTCTGGCTTCCCCTATGCGCCTCGGTCGATGACGGCGGTCATTTGAGAGTCAGGTCCTCCAGGCCCATCTGCAACGCGGGGGTGCAGATGGGCCTGAAGTGTGAGGGGAGGTCGGACGCTGGTCTAAAAGTTGGTGAGGTCGATGCCGATGGCCGTGGTGGCGCCAATGTGTCGGATGCCTTGGCGGAACTTCCCGGCATTCAAGATGGCGCCACCGAGACGGAACTTTCCGGCGGTCGGCTTGGCAGGAAATCCTCGGGCGGTGAGCCTTGCGGCAAAGTGTCGTTCGTCGACTTTGACTTTGGTCCCGTGCTCCCGGCAATACTTGGCGTAGCGCGCGTGGAACTGGGCGGTGGTCAGTGGGACGTATTGGGTGGCTTCCTCGCTTCCTTCCTCGACTTCGATGATGTAGGCGTCCCACCAGGCTTCAAGGGGGTCCGCCGTGGTGAGATAGCGCGCGGAGGTCGCTTCCATGGCGGGGGTAGGATGCAGGGCCGCGCGATCCGCGCCTTCACGGATCCAATCGTGGGCACCGTCGACGGCCCAGGCCATGATGGCTTCCATAGCCTCGGGGGTCACGATGCGGTCCTGGAGGTTTACGTCCAGTTCTTCCGCGGTGAGCTTGTGGGTGAGCTCGCAGGCGATGAGGCGCCGGGCAATGCCGGGGTCGTTGTCGGGGATGCCCATCCAGTCGTTTCCGGCGAACACGATTTTGGATTTTGCCTTCCAAGTGACGGGTTTTCCGTGCAGTTGCCGGGTTTGCATCTGGCCGCCGGCGCTCATCTTGTTCATCGTTTCGCGGTTCATGAACCCTCGTTCTGCTTCGTCCAGAAAGATGAACAGGATGCCCATGAGGTCGTGCAGCTTCGGTTGCGCGCTTTCGCCGCTGTCGCTTGAGAGGGCGAACAGGGAGGGGGAGACGATCCGGCCGTAGCCGTCGCCGTTCACGTCACCGAGTGCGTGGGCGAAAGCCTGGAACAGGGTGCTCTTGCCGGCGTCTGCTGCGCCCTTCAGATACAGGAATACCTTGGAGGTGGACAGACCGGTCGTTGCGCTGCCGAGGTACCTTTTCAGGAACAGAGGAAGCCCTGGATCGGATTTGGCCAAGGTGGCCAGGATCTGGTCCATGTCCGTGTTCTCCGCAGCGGGTACGTAGTCGACGGCGCAGACTTTGGTGATGTACTGCTTTGGGTCGTGCGGGGTGAGGGATTTGGTTCGCAGGTCGAGAGTGCCGTTTTTGAAGTTCATCAGGTAGGGGTTGGTGTCGAACTTTTCGGCGGGGACCGTCAGGTGAGCCTGGGCCGCCTTGATGGCTGCCATGATGTGTACCATGCCGTTTTCGCAACGCTCGCCGAACTGTTTGCGGTTGTAGACGGCCCTCTGCTCAGCGGCCTCGAGGGCTGCTTGGAGGGCCAGCAGCACCTTTGGTGCTTGTCCCAAGGCGGTGGCGTGGTCCAGGGCTGACCGGGCGCTGAGCACATCGGGGTCGGTGTTCTTTGCATGTTCTGCCTCGTCGGTACTGACGGAGGCAATGACAGTGCGGGCGAAGGACTCAACTAGGACACCGTCCACGTCCTGAGTCCAGTGAGTGCCGGTCCAGATGACCCAGAAGCCGCCCTTGGCGCTCGTACAGAACGCAATACAGTCCTTGTAATGGATGGCCAGCCGGGCGCCGAGACCCATGTCGGTGAGGTTCATCATGGCCGCGAACAGAATGCGGGATGGGTCGGGGACCTTGCCATAGAACGATGCCGCGCAAGGTTGGGCGGGGCCACTGGTTGTGGCGAGGGCCGGCAGGGCTGTGGGAGGGGCGGGTGCCAGGAGCGGCCCGAGTTGAAGGAGGCCGGGCCCGACGTGGCGGGGTGTGTATTCCAGCGGTGTAGGGGGTGGGGCGTCGATGACGTGTTGCCTTTCAGACGTGGCCCTGGGGCCGGGGCGGTCAGTTATTTTTTCCTGCTACAAACAGAAGGGGCGCGCCGCGCAAAAACGGTGAAATATTTGTTGCGAGTTTTTTTAGACAGTGTTCGGTCAGCCGGCGGTGATACCGTGGCGCGCTTCGTTGGCGGATATGAGGTTGTCGACGAGGTCCTGGGAGGGCTCGGGGAATTCTTTGGCCATGAAGCGGGCTAGCGGCATGTTTCCGCCGAGACAGGTCAGCAGCAGGTCCCAGGAGGTCAGCGCGGTGCGGAAGTCGTTGATGCCCCATTCGTCCTGGATGCGGCCGCCGTAGGCGACCACGTACTCGACGCCGCGTTCGGAGAGGAACGTTTTGGCATGCTTGTCGCTTTCGGATGCGGTGCCGTCTTCGCGCGGGTAGACCCACCGGCGGTATTCGGTGGTGTCAGCGTCGCCGTCTGCGGTGGTCATGCCCCAGACCTCCTCCATGAGGAAGGAGACGGGAACCTGCGCTGACCAGGAATTGATCTGTTTCCGGTCTGTGCGTTTCGGTGCGGTGGCGATGGAGCGTTTTGGTTCGATCCTGGGTATGTGCGGCAGAATCGAGTCCAACTGCTCGAATGTGTAGAGGATGCCCGTGTTGTTGGTGAGCACGGTGACGTGTCGCGGGTCGTTTCTGCGCTTGTAGTTCATGGAGCCGGCAACCCGAAGGATGCGGGCAGGATCGGAGGTGATGCCGGTGTCCAAACCGAAGCCCCGTTCCTTTGCCGCCTGCTTCATGGCGTAATCGATCCGCCTGAGGATGTTCATCGACGCGTTGTTCCCGGCCGCGTTCTCGAGCGGCATGGCATGGAGCCAGTACGCGTGCACGCCTCCTCCTGAACCGTTGGCCATCGAGACAGGCAGTACGGCCTCGTACATGTCCAGCACTTGGTCGGTGGTGGGGTGCGGAAAGCCTTTGAATTCGCCACGGAACGGTTTGTGTTCGCCGTCCCGGGTGTCTCCGTCACCCCACGCGGCGGGCATCAGATCGTTGCGGTCGGCGCCCGCCCGTTCGCCCTGACCGTAAACCCCGGCCTTCAGCGGGACGACCCGGAAATAAATGTCCTTGCCGGCCCGATCCAGCTGTATCAGTTTCTTATCGATGGCAACGGTGTCGAGGAGCGGGATCTTGAACCCGGCCCAGTTGCCCGGGACGCTGATGCCCAGAAGAGCGTCCTGGTAGTAGCCGGCGGCGATGTGGGCTCCATAGAGCGTTTCGTACTGTTGGTGCCAGGCGGCGAGGTCCACGAGGATACCTCTTTCTGTCGATGCCAGAGTTGTTGTCGCCTATAGAAGGGGTGCCCCGCGCAAAAAATCGCCGATGTCATGTTTGGGGTGGAGACCCCGGTCATGGTCCGGGTCGGTCCCGGCAGACGCGAGACTAGGCACGAAGAATGACAGCTCTTCCCGGGAAAGGCCGGACGCGTCCGGGGCGCGGGGATGCGTGGGTGCCTTGTGGCCGAGGCGTTCGGCCGTCTACGAGATCTACCCCGAGCATCCCCGCCTGCTTGTCAGGGGCAGGACTAGAAAATATTTGAATGACTCTCAAATTCGAGTAGACAGGTAGACCCGACCCCTCAGCCTCGAAATCACCCCGGAATGACTGGGAATGTCGTCCGCATTTTTATCTACGCACCGAGGGAGACCTGGGTAGCCGGCGTAGACGAGCTGCAGCGTCTACGCCGGCGTTGATGTGCAGCCAGACGGTCCTCAGATGATTCGTTCGCTGCCTAGGCCTCGTCGGTGCCCTGCGTGAAAGACAGCAGCCGGAACGCGAGCCTTAGTTTGCAGCTCCAAGGATCTCCGCCCGCGGATCTGAGGAGCCGGCTTTCCCGAGTCGGCCGGAGTAATGAGCCATGTGGCGGCCCGCTCGTCCTCAGGCGCGTTGTCGGTGTCCGCTGCCGGTGGAGACGCGTCGGAACCCTACGTTTCACCAAGCAACACGACGTGGTCTCGGCCCTGTTGTAGTGGACTCTGAACCCTGCACCTCTTCTTCAGGCGCCGAAGGCGCCTGAAGAAGAGGTGCAGGCCTGTCTCCGTTCCCTCGCCTCGCGACGGGACTTCTTCAACGGTCCGCACACATGAGTTGCAGAGGATCAGCCGAGATCGAGGAGAACCATGTACGAGCAGTACGAATATCATCCGGGAGCAATCGCCCGGGCGGCCGAAGGGATTGACAGTTCTCCATATGGCGGCGTCATCCCCGACATGCTTGAAGATGTTCTTTATCTCGGGGCTCTAGCCCTCCGGCTTACAAATCTGGTCTACCCGGCCGGCTGGGTTGCTGATCACCAAAACATTCTGTTGGCTTGGCGCGATGACGGCTACCTCTTCAGTGATGTCGCGGCCCGCACCGAATCTCTGGCGGCGGCCACCCTCTGGACTTCCCAGTTCTGCGCCGCCGTTTACCCGGATGAGGACGAGGATGCTGCCAAAGGCCTGCTCGTCGACTTTATCGAGGAGCTGGAGCATATCTCCCTGGCGCAATCGAAAACGGTCGACGCTATCTTCGTGGCACACGCATTCCTTCTCACGGACCCCAAGTGGCGAGGGCAGCTGTTGAAGAACCTCGCCGCGCAGGTATAGCAGCCTTCCTCGGAGCAGGAAACCACGGGTGGGAAGCGGACGCCGAACAGGCCGCGACGGGCGTCCGTAAGGGGATCGGCTACCGGTACACCAAGTCCCGCCGCAGATCACCCCGATAACTGCGTCCGTAAGACCCGTCCGATGAACTGTCCGGTGAACGGGGGCTAAACGAACACGATGGAGAAGAAGATGAAGATCGGATATGCCAGGTGCAGCACGGCCCAGCAAGACCTCGCCGCCCAGCGGCAACTACTTGAGGAGCTTGGTGCGACGCGCATCTACGTTGACCACGGGCTTACAGGAACCAACAGGGACCGTCCAGGCCTTCGTGAGGCGCTAGCCGCCGTTAGAGGCGGGGACGTACTTGTCGTCGCAAAGCTGGACAGGCTCGCACGGTCATTGCCCGACGCCCGCGACATAGTAGAGGAGCTAACGGCAATGGGAGTCAGCCTTCAGCTGGGCACATCGCTCCACGATCCGAAGGACCCGACCTCGCGTCTCCTCTACAACACTCTGGCAATGATGGCCGAGTTCGAATCTGACCTGATTCGCTCCCGGACACGCCAGGGAATGCAGGTGGCTAAAGCCCACGGAAAACTCCGCGGGCGGCAGACGAAGCTGAATCCGAAGCAAGAAGGACACCTGGTGTCACTCCACGCAGCGGGCGAACACACCGTCAGCGAGATCGCCGAGCTATTCTCGGTTTCCAGGGGAACGGTCTACCGCGCCCTCGAACGCGCGCGTAAATGAGCTGCTTGCAGGTCTTTGGATGGCCTGCTGGGGTATGAGGCGAACCATCGGCGGCGAGGATCGCCTCACCACGGGCAAGTTCGTAGAAGCTAGGCCAGGCGTCGCTGGCATTCGGGTAAGGCCAATATCTTTGGGTGGAGCATGAGAATCACGGCTTGGGGGAGGAGGCAAGATGGTGACTGAGCAGGAGGGTACCGCAATCAAGGCCATCGCTGGCCGGCTTGCATGGAACAACGTCTGGCACTATCGGGACCAGATCAGCCAGACCATGGTCTTTGTAATGGAAGTGGGGACGGGCCGTACTGTCTCCCTGTGGCATCTGGGCAAACTCATCGAGGGCATCGAAGAAATCCTCGGACCTGGCCGCGAGTTTGTCCTGCAAGGGCTTGAGGACACTTCGCCAGACGATTTTCTAACAATGCAACCCCTGTGATGTGACTCTTTCATTTTGCTCCGTCAGGACAGCAGGCAACCGATCGACAACAAATCGCCATTGGCAGACCGTAAGTCCCCAGCCGAGTCCGAGCTCGGAAATCGCCCCGCAGGATTTGCTCGAGGCGGCCCGGGGTAGGCGAAGGTCGTGGAGTCTCAACCAGCAGGGGGCCGGAGATCGTGAAAGCGAGCCGTCACGATAGCTCAGCTTGCCAGCCTCACGGACACGAGGACCTGATTAGGGTGGGTCGTCGTGCCGGGAAAGCGCAGCACTGTCACGCTTTGCTTTACTCGTCTAGTGCTTTCACGAGTGCGTCCTGAGCGTCGCTATAGAACAGGAACGAGACCTTGGTGGCCACCTCGTCGCTGACATCAAGCAGTTGCCGGCGAGCAGATACGGGAAGCAGGAGCGTCGACGCACCCTTTTCCATTGCATGCTCGGCAAGCGCGGCCGCGTTGAGCACGGTCTCGACACCACCGCCGAGCGAGAGATTACCGACCGCGATCAGGCCGCCTCGAACGGATCGCTGAAGCATGGAGGACGCCAGCGCAAGAAGGATCGGCAAGCCAAGTCCAGCCCCGGACTTCGCCGCGTCTAGTGCCCGGACTTGCGCTGTGAGGTTGTGTTCGCGGGGATTGCGGTCGCCGACGAGAGTGCGTGCCTGGGCAAGAAGGTTCTGCTCCGCGACCTTGAAACTTTCTCGGAGAGGAGCTGGTGCTGCCTGGTTGAGAAGTCCAGGTGCCCCAGCCCCCGGAGTGTCAGTCGCTTCGATGCGGTAAAGGCCAGCGCCGACTTCTCCGCCGCCCTCGGCGATGGCCCACACCTGACCCGGCGGGAGCGGATCCAATCCGATCGAGTCGGGGCTTGCGAGCTCCGGGGTTGAGACGAATTGTTCCACTCCTTCGCCGATCCGAAAGCCGAACTGGGTATTGCGGAACTCGGCCGTACCGATGCGTCGTTGCTGTTCCTTGACTCGACGCCGACATTCGAGCGCGATACGGACCGCCCACTCAAGGTCTTCGTCAGGGATCGGCGCCTCGGCATCCGGATAGACCAGCTTCAGTAAGCCGTCGACCGTCTTGTTGACCGCTGACAGATCCCGTCCGGAGAGAGCGTCGGAATAGTTAACCCGTCCTTGGACCGATGTCAGCCGAGATTGGTCGCGGAGGCGTGACCAGCACTCGGAGAGGAAGTCGCTCACTAGACCGAAGTGGTGGGTGAAATATGAAGGGTTGAGCTTCGGGACGTCCCAGCCAGGCAGATAGGCGTGGATTCGGTCCATGAACGCCGTGTCATCCCGCATCTCAGGCGGAAGCGGCGAGAGCAGATGACCGATCCTTTGCTGGTGAGCGACATCCACGTCGAAGTTTCCGACCAGAACGATTGACCCATCAGCCCTGATCGACTCTCGGCCCCGGGAGAACTCACCCGACTCCATGTAGCCCTTCATGATGTTGACGCCGTCCTTCTGGTCGAAGGAGACGCCTGAGACCTCGTCAAAGCAGACGACGTCGTACTGGGCGACCAGCCCGCGCTGGCCCGTCGCGTTGTTGACGAACATTCGGGCGACGGTCGCCTTGCCGCCGCTGATGAGGTGGGCGTACGGCGAAACCTGTTGGTAGAGGTGCGACTTGCCGGTGCCGCGCGGTCCCAGCTCAACCATGTTGAAGTTGCGTTGGACGAACGGGACCATCCGTAGCAGGAGAACGTCCTGCTCGCGGTCCGTGAGTTTCTCCGGCTCAAACCCCACGGACCGGAGCAGGAGGTGCTTCCACTGCTCAGTCGTGAAGCGTGAGCGGCCTTCAGCCAACCGAGCCAGTGAATCACGGGTCGAGAGTTGGATCGGCCGAAGCGACCCGATGGCGAAGGGCTTGCCGTTGTTCTCATCGGCGATGACAGCATCGTAGTAGAGGTCCACTTCGGCGTAGAAGCCACCAGTTAGCATGCGCTCGTTGTCACGGACTACGGCGTCGTCGATGCGTACGTCCTTGATGCCGAGACTCGGCAGCTCTGCGAGGTATGCATTCGCCTTGGCGTCCAGCCGGGCCTTGACCAGGTCGATGAGCTTAATCGTCATGCGTTCCCGAGCGCGCGATTTGAACAGCTCCTCCTCCCCGGCCCTTACCGTGCGGTCGGCGAGCAGCCGGCGCACGATCTGCAGCCCCTCCTCGATTTCCTCGGGATCGGTAGTAGCGCAGTAGCGGCCGATGAGGAACTCACCGACGTAGGTCGGTACTGGGTAGGCACCCTTGAACTGTTGAGCAAGGTCCTTGCGGACCACATAGCCCTCAAAGACCGAAGCCGCCAGTTCATCGATTTGGTCGAGGACGATCGCTTCGGTCATTCGGTGCCTCCCACTGTTGTCTGGCGCTGTGCAATTACGGCACCGTCGGCCCCGATCAGCACAACGTACGCTACAGTGCCGCCCGCAGCCTGGTCCTCGTCGACGAGCACCTTGATCTCTCCTGGCTCCGATGGCGGCTTCGGGCCGCCGACAGTGCTGCTTGGGTCCCCGGGTGAAAGCCGAACCTCTGCTTGGACATCGGCCTCCGCCGGCTCAAAGTCAATGCGACAGCGTTGCCCCGTCCAACGGATTCGTTCAATCTGTGCTGGCCCCGTTGCACCCTCGCGGGTAGAAACGTCGATGACCGGTATGACGCACTCCTGGGGGCTCAAGCCCCCGTGCTCGTAGTAGGTTCCAGCCTCGAAGGCTGCGGCTCCGGGCGCGCTGACCATATCGACTGACGTATCCCAGGCCGATGTATCGGCTGTCGTCGCCACCGCGGTCGGAGGAGCGGGCGTTCCCGACGGCGACTCGGGCCGATTCGAGCGCGCGCCGAATCTCGGCGAGCTCGACGGGTTCAGCCTGGCAGCCGACCTGGAGGAGGCGCTGGGGCATCCGGTGGTGCTGGAGAACGATGTCAACGTCGCCGCTCTCGGCGAACTGCACGACGGCGTCGGCTCCGCGTACGACAGCTTCGCGTTCGTATCGGTCGGCACCGGCATCGGCGTCGGTCTCATCCTCGACCGCCGGCTGTGGGCCGGAGTGAGCGGCGGCGCCGGGGAGATCGGGTACCTGCCGTTTGGTGCCGACCCGCTGAACCCCGCCAGCCACCGTCGCGGTCCGCTCGAAGAGGTAGTTGCGGGCGACGCCATCGGCCGCCGGTACACGGCCTCCTCCGACGCAGCCGCCCCCGAAGCCGCTCCCGATGCCGTCGAGGTCTTCGACCGGGCCAGGCGCGGGGACCCCCGTGCGGCCGCCTCGCTCGACGAGGAGGCGAAGTGGATCGCCTATGCCCTCGTCGCGGTCGACGCCGTCGTGAACCCGGGACTTTTCGTCCTCGGCGGGGGAATCGGCACCCGCATCGAACTCCTCGCGCCCATCCGCGCGTGGATGACGCGCCTCGGCCGAGGCGACCTCAAGGTCGCCATCAGCCGGCTCGGCCCCCGCGCCCCCATCGCAGGCGCCGTGCGCCTGGCCATCGACAAGGCCCTCCAGCCACAGGAAAGAGAAGCATCATGACCATCACGACCCACGTCAAGACAGGGACGGCCAGCGACGTCCTCCGGCACATCGATTGGAGGCAGTATGTCGTCTACATCGGCTTCGTAGTCGTCTTCGCCTACTTCGCCATCACCCAGGCCGGCAACTTCCTCAACACCACAACCCTGGTCAACATCATCACCCAGGCCGCCCCCATCACCGTGATGGCGGTCGGCGCGGTGTTCGTCTTGAGTGTCGGTGAAATCGACCTCTCCATCGGTTCCACCGTCGCACTAGCGTCCCTCGGGTCGGCCGTGACGCTGCAGGCGACCCACCAATGGTGGTTGGCCGCGTTGGCCGGACTCGCCATCGGCGCTGGGGTCGGCGCGGTCAACGGGATCTTCATCACTCTGGTGCGTCTGCCATCCTTCCTGGTCACTCTGGCCACGATGGGCCTGGTGGCCGGACTCGCCCAGCAGGCGACCAACCTGCAATCGGTTCCGGTCACGAACAGCGCCTTCGGTTGGCTGTTCGGCGGCGGCACGCTTCTCGGAATCCCCATTCTGATCTGGTGGACAGTCGTGATCGTCGCCATCGGCTGGCACGTGCTCCGTCAGCGCTCGTTCGGCGCGCACGTACTCGCAGTGGGCAACAAATCGTCGGCAGCGGCGGTGAGCGGCATCCGAGTGAACCGCGTGAAAATGGTCGTCTTCATCGTGAGCGGCATGGCGGCGGCCCTGGCCGGCCTCCTCTACGCGGGTCGTCTTGCCGGCGCGACGTACACGCTCGGCAGCTCCGACCTGATGAGCGTGCTCGCCGCGGTCATCGTCGGGGGCACCTCCCTCACCGGAGGCAAGGGCTCCATCATCGGAGCCCTTGTCGGCAGCCTGTTCATGAGCATGATCAACTACGGTCTGCTCCTGGGCGGCCTCAACGTGGCACAGCAGCTAATCGTGCGCGGCATCATCATCCTCGCCGCCGTCTCCCTCTCTCTCCGCGCCAAGAAGAACAGTTAGGCCTCCCGATGTTCGTAGACCTCCTTCGCCGCCGCAACCCGGCGCTCCTGCAAGCGGCCGCCCGGTTCCACCAGAACGGTCAGATCCCGGCCAACACCTATGTGATCGACCTCGACGCGGTGACGCGAAACGCGGCCGCCATCTCGGCCGAAGCCAGCAGACTCGCCCTGAAGCCCTTCGCCATGACGAAACAGATCGGGCGCAACCCGGACGCCTCCCGGGCGATCGCCGCCGGCGGCATCGACAAGGCGGTCGGGGTGGACCTCGAGTGCGCGATCGCCGCTGCGACCGGCGGCCTCCGAATCGGTCATCTGGGCCACCTCGTCCAGATTCCCAAGCATCGCGCCGCCGAGGCCGCCGCGCTCGAACCGCTCTACTGGACGGTTTTCTCGGAAACGAAGGCAGCTGAAGCCGGCGCTGCCGCTATGGCGCACGGCCGGGTCCAAGACGTACTGTTGCGTATCCAGGCCCCGGGCGATCGGTTCTATCGCGGACACGAGGGCGGGTTCGACGCCAGCGACGTCGTGGGCGCTGCCGACCGGATCGATGCCATTGATGGCGTTCGGTTCGCTGGCATCACCACCTTCCCCGCAACGCTCTTCGACGCCACAACGGGTGGCGCACGCTCCACTCCGAACCTCGCCACGCTCACCACGGCCTTGCGGGAACTGGAACGAGCGGGCCGCCGGGATGTGCAGGTGAACGCGCCAGGAACGACCTCCGTTTCCATCCTGGCAACGCTCGCCGAGGCCGGAGCCACCCAAGTGGAACCGGGACACGGCCTGACGGGCACCACTCCGATCCACGCGGTGCAGGACCTCGTGGAGGAACCCGCCATCGCCTATGTCTCCGAGGTCTCCCACCTCTGGAACGGCGACGCCTACGTCTTCGGCGGTGGCCTCTACGTCGATCCGGTGCTCGGTGGCTCGACGACAACAGCACTCCTTGTGGCGCCGGATACCAACGCGGTCACCGCGCCCGAGCTACGGGTGGACATGCCGGCAGCCGACGCGATCGACTATTACGCCACCGTTCCCCTCGGCGACCACCGCGCACAACCAGGCGACACCGTGCTGTTCGGGTTCCGCCCCCAAGTGTTCGTCACCCGCGCCCTCACCGCCGGCATTGCGGGCCTCTCCACCGGAACGCCGACGGTCGCCGGTATCTGGTCTTCCGACGGCTCAGCACCCCTCACCATCTCCGACACACTCGCTGCACCCAGGAGGACAGCATGATCACCGCAGACCCCACATCCACGCCGAAACCCGACGACGGAACGGTCAAGCCGCTACGGCTCGACGGCATCAGCAAGCACTTCGGCGGCATCGTCGCCATCAAGCGGTTCGACCTCGAGATCGAGCCAGGCGAGATCGTCGCGCTTGTCGGCGACAACGGCGCCGGCAAATCGACGCTCGTCAAGATCATCTCCGGCCTCTACCAGCCCACCGACGGGGAGATCTGGTTGAACGGGGAACGAACCATCTTTCGCGACGCCTCCGATGCACGCACGAAGGGGGTCGAGGTCGTCTACCAGGATCTCGCACTCGTCGACCTCCAGCCGGTGTACATGAACCTGTTCCTCGGCCGCGAACTGCGCAAGCCGCCGTTCGGCACGCTCGATCGCAAGGGGATGGCAACGCGCACGCAGGCGCTCGTCGACGAGCTGGATGTGCGCATCCCCTCTGCGAAATCGACGCTCAGCGACCTTTCGGGCGGCCAACGACAGGGCATAGCCATCGCTCGCGCTACCCATTGGGCCAGCAGCCTTGTGCTCATGGATGAACCGACGGCGGCCTTGGGGGTGGCCGAGACCGCGAAGGTCGAGGAGACCATCCTCAAACTCAAGGAGCGCGGCGCCGCCGTACTCGTCGTCAGCCACAACATGGAGCAGGTCTTCCGCATCGCCGACCGGGTTACCGTCCTCCGACGCGGGACACAGGTGGGAACCCGGCGCGTCGCCGACACGTCCCACAATGAGCTGATCTCGATGATCACGGGGCTCGCTTCGTGAGCGCGGCGATCATCGACGGGCCCGGGGCACTAATGCGGGCGGAGATCGCCGAGCAGCCCAGCCGCTGGATCGACCTGCTTGATGACCAGCGGGTCGCCATCGACGCCGCCGCCGACCTGATCCGTGAAACCCAACCAGAATTGCTCGTCTTCGTGGCACGAGGGTCAAGCGACCATGCCGCGATGTACGGCCAATACCTCGTCCACAACCTTCTTCACATCCCGGCCATGCTGGCGACCCCGGCAACGGTGACCGCGTTCGACACGAGCCTCCGCTACCCCTCGACTGTCGCCGTCGCCGTTTCCCAATCGGGCCAGTCCCCGGACCTGCTCGCGACCGCCGAATCCATTGCCGAAGCGGGCGTGCCCATCGTCGCGATCACCAACGATTCCCGGAGCGCCCTCGCCGCACTCGGGCGCGTTCATATTCCGCTCGCGGCCGGGCCGGAACTCTCAGTTGCCGCGACCAAGACATACACCGCGGAGCTCTTGGCCATCGCACTCGTGGTGTTCCGCGTCGCCGGCCTCGATTGGGACGACATCGGAACTCGCGTCCGTGCGACAGCGGAGGAGGCGATCGCAGTCCTCGGTCAGCCACTCGACGAGCTGGTCGATGCCTTCGAGGGCCGCGAACGCATCCTCATCGTCGGCCGAGGCTACGGGATGGCCACCGCGAAGGAGGGTGCCCTCAAGCTCATGGAGACGAACGCGATCGCAGCCTCGGGCTGGAGCGCCGCCGATGCGACCCATGGCCCGCTCGGGCAAGTCGTGCCTGGCGCGGGCATCATCGCGTTGACGCGCGGCGACGCAGGCCGCGACTCCGTCATCTCCTTCGCCGAAGCGGCCACCCGGCTCGGCGGGCTCGTCGCTGAGCTGGGCGGCCGGACAATCGCGGCCGCCCAGGTCCAGGTGCCGAGCGCCACGGTGTCGACCGAACTGTCGCCGCTCGTCGACATTCTCCCGCTGCAGAGACTGGCCCTGGAACTGGCACTACGCCGCGGACTCGACCCAGACAGTCCAGTCGGTCTCGCCAAAGTCACCAAGACCCACTAATCCGCGCCACCACATCCGCCCGAAAGAGTCCCGAGGTCAACGAGTGGCCGGCGTTCAACGCCGTGTGGCGAATCCGGCTAACAGCCGGATCGAGGCTTCGTCATCGGTGGTAATTGTCGTTCAACCCGGCTGGCTGCCACCTGTATCGCGAGGCGGTCAAGCATCGAGGCCGCCAGTTTTCCTGCCGCGGAACGCCTCGTCCAGGGCCGCGCCATTGCGTGAAGGCGTTGAAGTTCTGTTCGACGACATTGCGGCGTATCCCCGCCCTGGCTGTGGGTAACCAGCAACACCAGAGGCCGGCCGTTGCAAACGCGGCATGACGCCAGGAGTGCATTATCGTCCTCGTCCTGCCCCGGGTATCGGACGGAATGCCAGACAGAGCCAGGCGGCCCCCAATTGCGACCGACTCACCTTTAACTCACCCTAATGAGCGGCAACCAATGACAAATCATCGCCCATCGTTGCCTCCAAAACCCCGAGAATCCTGGCGAAAACCACCAGATCACGGGTAAGCAAAGGGACTGGGCCTAAATCGGGGGTCGTCGGTTCGAATCCGACAGGGGGCGCTTAGTTTGGCTTTGACCTGCGCGTTACCAATTTCGCGGTGCGCCCGACCAATAGCCGGTCGCCCTAACCTAGTGGCCAACTCGATCTGCTGATGCGCGCAACGCGTATTCGGCCGGTATCGGGTCTCCGGATGAGCGCCCGCCCTTCGCCGTCCGCGATGAGCTTGAGGCTTGCTTTGTCGCCTTTGCTGGCGTGGCCGATCAGGCTCACAAATCGGGACAAGATATAGAACGAGCGCCGGTTTCCTGCGGGGTCCTTTCCTTCGAGCCGGATAATGACGCCCTCTCGACCGGCGGTTTTCCGTGTGACGGTGACCTCGACCTGCCGCCACTGGGCTCCAGAGGCGAGCAGTTTCCGGATTCTGCCATAGTCTCCGAGCTCGTTCCTGAGTACGAGGGCGATTGCGGGCGGCAGTATTAGCAGAAATATCGCCAAGGCCGACGGATCGGGATGGTTCGCATCGTTGGCGCCGTCGATCCATATGTCTTGGGGATCGGTTGTGTCGACGTCGATAGTTGTCGGGAACCCCGGGCCCGGCAGAGTATGGCAGTTCGCGTTGACTTTGGCGACGCTATGCAGTTGGCGGCCGCCGACTGAGTAGTCCACGTCCAGCTGACACGAGGAAACGCGGCGTGCCGAGGTATCGGTTTGTGCCGTGACTGTCCCGTCGATCTTGGTGTAGCTGGCGAGTGTGTGTTTGATCCCCGCGATGACGGCCCATCCGAGCCAGCCTGAGACAGATGCGATGACGAACACGGCGGCGGCTCGTTTGAGCCAAAGCCTCCTGCGAAGCCAGCTTCCTTTCCACGCCGGAGGCGCGGAGTCTGGCGGGATGGTCGCCGCTATACGGGTTTCCCTGGTGACCTGGACCCAGGGTCCCGTCGCCTCGCTGCCCGTGACCGCCAGCGGATCCTCGGCGGTTTCGCGTGCAGAGTGGCGAGGGGTTCTCTGTGGAAGATCGCCGAGCTCGGACGAGGTCAGGTTGGCCTTTGCCGTGAACCATGTGCGGGACATGGCGCTCGTGTTCCACTCGCCCTCGACCTTGCGCGCCGCATCCGTGCCTGTCAGCGTCCAAGGCATATACCGGCCGGTTCCGAATGCTCCCGCGACCAATAATTCTTCGGCAACCAGCTCTTTGATCGCTTCGAGGGTGAGTTCCCTGGCCCGTCGATGATCCGAAAGAACACCAGTGCTCCGTGCGGCGGCGACTAAGTCGGAAGCGCTGAGCCAGCGGTCAGCGGCCGCTTCCATCATCGACTCCCGGAGAGTGCCGGCCTTCATGCGGGCATCTCGGCAGGAACATCGCCTGGAGCCCGAGCTGAGGTGTGTCCACAGATGTAGGTCATTCCGTTCCCCCCGCCGCGAATGGTGCCCCCGTTCTTACGGCAAACTATCGCATAATCTGCGAGGGGCCGACACCGTGATCTGGTCTAATGTTGACCGATCTAGAACTGGTTGGGACCGATCCAGACGAAGGTGGGCACGTTGCTGCTTTCGGGTGACCGCCCGTTATCTGCCCAGTTGCGGATCGGAGGTGAGCGCCCGGCCGTCGTCGAGGCGTCCCGCGAGGACTCGAACGAGCTTCGGATCCGCCGCGGCGGTGATGTTGAGGTCGTACCAGCCGCCCTGCGTCGGGATCACCACGGTTTTGGCCTGGCCTGGGTTGAGGCCGAGGGCCTGCGACCCGGCGCCATACGCGTCGGTGAGCGTGAGGGCGGCCGCGGCCGTGCCGGTGTTCTCGATCCGGAACTGCGCGTGGCCGGACACGCCGTCGCGGGTGACGGTCGCACGGATGTCCGCGGCCGCCGTCGTGCCTGCAAAACGGCGGTACCAACCTGCCGGGCCATGCATTTGCACGTCGTACTCGGCGCCAAGCGCCCACGCGGCGTCGAGGGCCGCACCCGAGCCGATCGTGTACGAGTACGGGCCCGCCGGAAGGAGATTCGAGCGGACCTGCACGTGTGCGCCGATCGCCCCGGCGTTCGACCAGCGGGCGGAGAGCTTGCCGCTCGACATCGAGACCTCGACGTCGAGCGCGTATCCGAGCGGGCGCGACGGGCGCGTGCCCTTCTCCTGGGCCGGCATCGAGTTCACTGCGGGAGGCGTCGGCACGTAGCTCGGGTGCCGGTTGTGGTCCGCGGGCTTGAATGCCGAGGTGTCGGGCAGGGCCGGGGCCGCACCCCCGTTCGCCGTGAAGTCGAACGCGCTCGTGAGGTCACCACACACTGCGCGGCGCCACGGCGAGATGTTGGGGGACTTCACCCCGAAGCGCGACTCGAGGAAGCGCACGATCGACGTATGGTCGAACGTCTCCGAGCACACCCATCCGCCCATGCTCCACGGCGAGACGACCAGCATCGGCACGCGCACGCCGAGACCGTAATGGCCCGGGACGTCGGCGATGCCTGAGAACGTCATCCGGCCGTCGTACCACTCGCCCGCGGTCGAAACCGTGGATGCGCCCGGGATCTGCGAGGTGTTGGGGTGCGGCGGCACGACGTGGTCGAAGAAGCCGTCGTTCTCGTCGTACATGAAGAACACGGCCGTCTTGCTCCAGACATCCGGGTTGGAGGTAAGGATGTTGAGGATGTTCGCCGTATACCAGGCTCCGAAGTTCGGCGGCCAGTTCGAGTGCTCGGTGTACGCCTCGGGGGCCACGACGTATGAGACCTGCGGGAGCTTCCCGCCCGCGACGTCCTCGCGGAAGATCCGGAACAGGTCGTCGCCGGCCTTCGCGTTCGTGCCGGTCAGCGCCTTCTCGTGGAGCGGGCTGCCGGGCTTCGAGTGCTGGTACTGCGTGAGGTAGAGGAGCGAGTTGTCGCCGTAGTTGCCGATGTAAGGGTCGCCCGTCCAGCCCCAGTAGCCCGCAGCCGTGAGGCCGTCGCCGACGTCCTGGTACACCTTCCAGCTCACGCCGACCTTCTCGAGCTCCTCGGGTTATGAGCTCCACGAGTAGCCGACCTCGGCGTTCCACAGGTCGGGGCCGCCGGCTTTGTAGTCGTTGCCGTCCCAGCCCGTGAACATGTAGTAGCGGTTGGGGTCCGTGGGGCCAAGCAGCGAGCAGTGGTACTGGTCGCAGATGGTGAACGCGTCCGCGAGGGCGAAGTGGAACGGGACGTCGCCGCGCTCGTAGAACGCCATGGTGGCCTCGGACTTGGCGGGGAGCCACTTGTCGTACTTGCCTACGTTGAAGGCCTCGTGGGTGAGCTTCCACGAGTGGTCGAGGTCTTCCATGAACTGCATGCCGAGATTCGGTGCGGCTGGGTGGTACGGGAGGATGTCCCGCGTCCCGTTGTTCTGCGCGAACGCGTCCTTTCCGCTCGGGAGGATGGCCGGATGCGGGTCTCCGAACCCACGCACGCCCTTGAGCGTGCCGAAGTAGTGGTCGAAGGCACGGTTCTCCTGCATGAAGACGATGACGTGCTCGACATCCTTGATCGAGCCGGTGGCACGGTTGGCCGGGATGGTCGCGGCGCGAGCGATGCTCTCGCCGAGCATCTCAGCGATTGCTGCGGTGGCTGCGCTGGCCCCGGATAGTTGAAGAAAACGCCGACGGTTGAGACCTGACATGAGCTGCTCCCAGTGCTTGGCTTAGCTGACGAAAACCCCCGACCGACTCTTCCAGCGCCAGGCAAAAGTTAAGTGCCGGAAAGGCAAATTTTGGGGCAACATGCGGCCGCTGCGCCGGAACCGGCGTTCATCCGCCTGGAGTCCCGCCCGGGGAGTGGCTGAGCTTTTCCGTCTTTCGGGCGGTGAGATAAAGGCGGTGGGCAGTGATGACCAGGACCAGCCAGGCGGCACCGAGGGTCCAGGCCGCCAGGACATCCGTGAGCCAGTGGTGGCCCAGGAACACCCGGCTGAGGCCGATGGTCAGGGCGAAGAGGGCCGCGGCGGTCACGGTCCAGGCTCGGGCCCGGCGGGAGCGGCAACGCAGGATGACCAGGTAGGCGATGATTCCAGCGATGACGAACGAGTTCAGCGAATGCCCACTGGGAAACGAGGGGGAATACTCGTAGGGCGGCACGGCGTCGATGAGCGGCGGCCGGGCACGGCCGATGAGCTGCTTGCCGGCGATTGTCATGAGCAGGGAGCCGGCAGCCGCAGTGACAATGAGGATCGCAGGGGTCCAGGAGCGGCGCCGGAGGACCAGGACGGAGGTGGCGATCGCGGCCAGGATCGGCATCCCGATTCCTCCGCCTAGATCGGTGTAGGCAGTGGCGGCGGCGTCGAGTGCTGGGCTGCGCAAGGTCATCGCCGCCTCCAGGACCGGGTGGTCCAGGGCGGCCACGCCATCTGCTTCCGTCACTGCCTCGTACACCTCGCCGGTCGCGAAGGCCAGCAGTGATGCCACGACGGCTCCCGCAGCGAGGACCAGGATCAGCGCACCGTACGCGCCGAGACGGGCGCTGAGGCGTTGTGCGCGGGAGGCGAGCCACCTTCCGGCGGGGGTCTTCCACCGGGCCAGGTCAGCGTCGCCGACAAACCGGTCGTCGCTGAGCTCGCTTTTGCCTCCGGCTGAATCTTCGTCCGATGTGCCTTCGGGGTGAACGCCCATTGTCTTCCGCCTCACATCGTGCATGGATTTGATCAGTAAGGTTACCTTCTAGGCTGTTTGAAGTCCGGATCCAGAGGATTGGCCTCGGGCGCCGGGAAGGAGCACGGAGTGGACAATGACGCTGATAGCTGGTTCCTGAGCCGTGCTGAGCGGGGGAATCTGGCCACGGACGTGCACGCGGGCGGTGCCGGGGCTCCGGCATGGTCGGAGGGCAACCTCGTGCGGCCCTTGATTCATGGAGCGAGCTATTTTGCCCGACTGCATGAGGAGTTGACCGCGCTTCAGGCGGGAGACYGGGTGTGGTTCACCGACTGGCGTGGCGACGCCGACGAGCGGCTACTGGCGGACGGACCGACGATCGGGGATCTGCTAGCGGGGTTGGCACGCTCGGGGGTGGAAGTGCGGGGCCTTGTCTGGAGATCCCATGGAGAGCGGGTATCGGCTCCGATGAGCGGCCGATCCAACGAGCTTCTTACCCGCAAGATCAACGACGCCGGCGGAGAAGTGCTTTTGGATCAGCGCGTCCGAATGTTCGGCTCCCACCACCAGAAGTTGTTCGTCATCCGCCGTCGTGACGATCCTTCGCGGGATGTCGCGTTCATTGGCGGGCTCGACCTTTCCCACAGCCGACGGGACGGCGCCGACCATGGGGGAGACCCGCAAGCGGTAACCATGGATCCCAGATACGGGAAACGGCCTCCGTGGCACGATGCCGCACTCGAGCTGCGTGGCCCCGTGGTTGCGGATGTGCTCGCAGTGTTCGCTGAACGGTGGAACGACCCCCATCCCTTGGACCGCGGTACCCCGTACCGGATACTGCAGCAACGCCTGGCCCGCATGCCCCGGCACCCCGAACCGCTCCCGGCTGCCGCCCCGCCGCCACCACCGGCCGGTCCTCATGCAGTGCAGCTACTGCGCACCTACGGCGTGAAACGTCCCCCGTTCCCGTTTGCACCCGAAGGCGAACGCAGCATTGCCCTCGGTTACGCAAAAGCCTTCGCCCGAGCCCGCTCGCTGATCTACATCGAGGACCAGTACTTGTGGTCGACAGAAGTTGCAGCCGGAATCGCCGGGGCCCTCGAGCGGAACCCCGACTTGAACGTGATCGCCGTCGTTCCCCGCTACCCCGACTCCGACGGCCCTCTGGTAGGACCGGCAAGCCGGATCGGTCAACTTCGCGCCCTGAGGATGTTGCACCAGACGGCACCCGACAGGGTCGGAGTGTTCGACCTGGAGAACAGCTCGGGAACTCCGATCTACGTCCATGCCAAGATCTGCATCATCGACGACATGTGGTTCACCTGCGGCTCGGACAATTTCAACCGCCGGTCCTGGACCACCGATAGCGAGCTCACCTGCGCCGTATTCGACGCCACCGCCGGCAACGGAGAGTCGCCCGGCGCTGACGGCCACGACATTGGCGCCGGCCACGCTTCCCGGCCGCTGGCCCGCGGGCTCCGGCTCCAACTCTGGGCCGAACACCTGGGTTTGGAGGAGGACGATCCCCAACTCCACGACCCGGCGGCGGGGCTCAGGCTGTGGAAAGCCAGCGCCGGCGCCCTCGACCACTGGCATGAATCCGGGCGCCGCTCGCCCCGTCCGACCGGAAACGTGCGGCGCCACACCGCGGAACCGGTGTCCTTCCTCCAGCGCCTCTGGGCGGATCCGCTCAGCCGTTTCGTCGTGGACCCGGACGGCCGTCCCCGCCGGCTGCGCGGCACTACCCGGTTCTAGGCAAGCTGGGCCGAAGCGGCCCGGCATAACTGATTGCGAACCATCTCTTCCGGCTTGCCCATGGCCCTTCTGTGAATCCTGGCATAGGGTTTGACCCACTACCCGCCGGCTGCCCGACTGGGTTCATCAACACGATGTGGGCGCTCGGGAATGAACTTTGAATTCGGGGATCTGGCCGACGCCGATTCCCGACCGATGAAGACGTGAGGGAGAAACATGACGCTTGCTCGTGCTGGACATCGAATTGCCACCCATCGTCCCTGTATTCCCGCAGCGCTGCCAAGGGTGCCGGCTTGCGGGCGGTGCGGCCCGGGGTTTCCCCTGACATTCCATGAATATGTTCCGGCGGTCTATGCGGCCGATGGCAGCGGATTGCGGCCGCCGTCGGCAAGCTACAGCTGTGCACGATGCGGTACAAAGGACAACCATCAGGTTCCCTCAGGCTGGGCACCGCCCGAGTGGCAGTGGTACTCCTAAGCCAGGTAGGACAGCGCTGCGACCACGTGGGTTTGGACGCCCATGGACAGGGCCGGATCGATCACGGGCGCGAAGAGTGGAGAGTGGTTTGCCGGTATGTCCCGGGCCACTGTCCCGCGTTCGACGGCGGCCCGGTAGGTTTCGGGGTCCGCGCCGCCTAGGAGCCAGAACGTGTATGGGACCCCGAAGGCGTCCGGAACGCGGCTGAAGTCCTCTGACGCGGTCTGCCTATATGCGGTACGCACTGAGTCTTCCCCGAAGTGGGCGGCGAATGCGGCCCGGACCGTCTCTGTCACAGCCGCGTCGTTGCGGGTGAGGGGAAACTGATCGTAGTACTCGAAATCCGGGTCTTGCGGTGATCCCGCGGCGGAACACTCGCCAAGGACTATCCGCTCAATGGCCGCGAGGACCGACGCACGGACCTGGGTATCGTAAGTGCGGACGTTGAGCAGGAGTGTGGCGCGGTCGGGGATGATGTTGGACGTCGTCCCGGCGTTGAGCGCCCCCACTGTGACAACCGCGAAGTCGCCCGGTTTCGTCTCCCGCGAGACGATGGACTGCAGCCTGAGCACGATCGAGGAGGCAAGCACCACGGGGTCGACCGACATGTGCGGCATTGAGCCGTGCGCGCCCTTCCCATACACGGTGATCTTGAGCGAGTCCGCGGCGGAGAGGACGGGGCCTGGCGTGGTCGCTACCATCCCTGCCGGGATCGGCATCACATGTTGCGCGAAGGCGACGTCCGGCCGCGGCACTTTGGCGACGAGTCCGTCGTCGAGCATTGCTTGGGACCCGGCCCCGATCTCCTCGCCGGGCTGGAATAGCGCGATATACGTCCCGGACCAGGCTGTCCGGCCGTCGGCCATGAGTTTGGCCGCGCCGAGCAGCGCAGCCACGTGCAAGTCGTGCCCGCATGCGTGCATGACACCGTCCACGGCCGACGCATAAGACAGCCCCGTCGCCTCGGTGACCGGTAACGCGTCCATGTCCGCGCGGGCAAGCACCGTTGGGCCGTCCCCATTGGCGAGGATGCCGACGACGCCGGTGCCCCCGATGCGTGTTACGGCATAGCCGAACCCCGCGAGTTTCCCCTCGACGACCCTGGAGGTCCCATGCTCCTCGAGGCTCAGCTCGGGGTGTCTGTGCAGGTCCATATATGTGTCCCGGATCCAGGCGAGTTCTCCTTCAAGGCCTGCAAGGACTGCTTCGCAACCGCTCATGGACCCATCGCTCTCAGTAGCAGTTCGGGCGCCTGGGCGAACCCGCGCAACCGGGAAACCCAGCATAGACCCGGAAACCGAACCGGGGGAGTGTACATTCCGAAGCCGCGAGCGGGATTACTTCCACGTCGCGGCTTCGGAAGGGGCGGTACTAGTCAGCGAGGATGTGGTACAGCGCTCGCCGGGCTTCGTCGATCTTTTCCATAGCCGCCGTACGCTGTTCGTCCGTTGCGGCGAAGCGGAATTGATGGATGACTCCCATGAGCTTTGCCACGCTCTGGTGGAACGCGGGTCCTGATCCCTCCGGATCGATGTTCCACGCATTTTCCAGCTCCTCAGCATGCTCCGCTACATATGCCTTCCCGGCATCGGTGAGTGTGAACTCGGTGCGCCGGCCTTCGCCGACGGGCGCAATGAGTTCCTCGTCAACGAGCTGCTGCAGGGTCGGATAGACGGAACCCGGGCTTGGGCGCCACGATCCCGACGTCTTCTCGGCGATTGTCTTAATGAGCCCGTATCCATTTGATGGCGCTTCAGCCAGCAGGGAGAGGATCGCGAAACGAACGTCGCCCTTGTTGGCCCGACGCGGGCCCCCGGGACCAAAGCCGGGACCAAATCCTGGTCCGAAACCGCGGCCCGGCCCAAATCCGCGGCCCGGCCCGAATCCGCCGTGTCCGTGGGGACCGCGACGGCTGCGGCCGCGTCCGAAACGTTCCATATCCGGACCGCAATCTGTGTGTTTATTGTCGTGAATGCCTTTCATAACGGCATCGTCCTTTCAGTGTTTTGTGGGTTGCCCTCAGGCTCGCAGTTTGTTCTGCGATACTTAACGATATATCGCTGACTGTCGTTAAACAAGAGCTGGATTTTGTTCGAACTTGGTCTGCGACGCACGCCGGGGATACCCGATCGCTCTGCCGATTGCCCACTCGGAACTTAGGATGGTCGCTAACGAGATTGAGGACAACAGATGAGCGAACAACTGACGACCATCGAGGTCGAAGAATTCCTGCCGCATTCGCCCGCCAAGGTTTGGCGGGCTCTGACGGAACCCAGGCTGATCGCCCGCTGGTTGATGGAAAACGACTTCCAAGCGATCGTCGGGCATCAGTTCCAGATGCGCGGGATTCCCGTTCCGGCAGTTGGCTTCAGCGGTTTGGTGGCCAGCGAAGTCCTTGACGTGGAAACGGAGAAGCTACTGCGTATTTCGTGGCGGGACGCGAACTCCGGAAACAGCCTCAACAGCACCGTGACGTGGTCGATCGCCGCGGAAGACACGGGCAGCCGTCTGTCGCTCGTCCATGACGGGTTCAATCCCGACGAGCCGACGCACGTGGCATCGCACCGCATCATGAGCGGTGGCTGGCGAAACCATGTGCTTCCGCGGCTCGGCCAGACCCTGGCCGAACTCGACAGCACTGAATCCGACAGCGCCGAACTCGACAGCTAAGGCAAACAATGCAATTCGTCGTCTTCTACAGCTCGGATCCTTCCGTACACCTCACCGGCAAGGCTCCACGAACGCTGGCACTTTAGGCTCGATTCCCCACGCCACCCGGTGGAGTGCGGTTGCGAGCCAACCCCGGAGCCGAGCCAGCCGCGAGCGCCTTGCCGGGCGTGCCGGAACAACCGGTGCCCCCGGCAAGGCACTGCGGCTGTCATTGTTCACGAGGCCAATGACCGCGCAGGCCATCATCAACGAAAAATCCATAGTCATCTTCTTCTCATCTAAAACGTGGAGCCCTGGACTGTAATCAGTTAGCGGCTGGAAAAAACCCGAATACTCAAGGCGGAACCGCCGTCGTTCAAGGTCCTGTTAAAGACGCTAAGCGCTCCGGAAGACGATGTCAGCAGCTAGGCCGCTCCCTGCTTTTCCTAGGATTGGCGGTCCTACCCACACCGGGCTCAGTCCGAGATCGACGCCGGCGCCGCCAGTTCGCTTGCGGTGGTGGCCGCCCAACTCGCGAGCAGTTTCAGGCGTTCGTCGCTCGCCGACCCTGGTTCCGCCGTATAGGCGAACATCGTCCACCCGGGGTTGGCCGGCAGTTCCATTGCCTCGTAGCTGAGTTCGAGATCCCCGACCACAGGGTGATGCATGCGCTTGATGCCGGTCCGGTGGAAGCGGACGTTGTGGGCGGCCCAGCGTGTGCGGAATTCCTCGCTCCGGGTAGCGAGCTCGCCGACCAGATCACTTAGGCCCTTGTTGTGTGGCTGCCGTCCGGCGTAACTGCGCAGGGTGGCCACAATGTCGTTCGCGCCTTGCTCCCAATCGATGTAGAAGTTGCGTCCATGGATTCAGGCTACTTCCGGCACGGGAAGTGTGGGAGGTCCTGTCAGTACACCGTTTAAGCGCCGTGGGCGGATACCGCTGGGTGCCGTATCCGCCCACAGCGCTTGGTTGCCTTGGGGGGTTAGTGACCGGGGCCGCCGGTTTCGGTTGCGGTGACCTTGAAGCTCGCATCGAGCTTGACAGTGGCGTGGGTACCGTCCGACTTGGTGATGTGGGCTTCGTAGGCGGCGCTGCCGTCGTCTTCGGTGGTCATGTTCTCCACCGTGGCGCCGGAGTTGGCGGCCAGTACGGCGGCCTTCACTTTGGCTGCGGTGTCACCCGTGAGGTCGGTTTCGCTTCCGTGGTTGCCGTGGCCGCCCTTCCCGCCGCCCGGGCCGCCGGTTTCGGTTGCGGTGACCTTGAAGCTCGCATCGAGCTTGACGGTGGCGTGGGTGCCGTCCGACTTGGTGATGTGGGCTTCGTAGGCGGCGCTGCCGTCGTCTTCGGTAGTCATGTTCTCCACCGTGGCGCCGGAGTTGGCGGCAAGTACAGCGGCCTTCACCTTTGTTGCGGTGTCACCGGTGAGGTCGGTTTCGTTCCCATGGTTGCCGCCGTTCGTGGCGGGGGCGGATGGGCTGGCGGTCGAGGTGTCAGTAGTTGCGGCGTTAGCGGGCAGGGCCATGGCGGTGAGGGCTCCGCCGCCTGCGACGGCGCCAATCAAGGCGGCGCCTACGGCGATTTTCCGGACTTTGTTCACGATGTTGCTCCTTAGAGGTTCAACTCCGAGGGGTTCGAAGCTGTATCCCATCCTCGAACCCCACGCTTTGGCCCCTGTATACCTATGCTGTGCCTGGACTGTGACATTTTTGTCCGGCTCACAGCATCCGGAAGCGTGGCACCATGCGTACGCCTAGAGGTTGGTCATCCGTTCCGCGGCGTCGTTGTAGCGCCCGCCCTGCACCTGGATCCTGGAGGCGGCGTCCTCGATTTCGCCCAGTTCCGCGGCTGACAATTCGACGGCGGCGGCACCGATGTTTTCCTCCAAGCGGTGCAGCTTGCGCGTTCCGGGGATCGGGACGATCCAGGGCTTCTGTGCCAGGAGCCAGGCCAAGGCGATCTGACCGGGCGTGGCACCCTTGCGTTGTGCGATGTTCGCGAGCAACTCGACGACGGCGGCATTGTGCTGGAGCGCATCCGGCGCGAACCGGGGGATGGTGCTGCGGATGTCGTTGCCGGCGTCGAAACTGGTGTCCGCGGTAATGGTTCCCGTCAGGAAGCCCTTGCCGAGCGGGCTGTAGGGCACAAAGCCGATGCCCAGTTCCTCGCACGCGGCCAGCACTTCTTCCTCGGGGCGGCGCCACCAGAGGGAGTATTCGCTTTGGACGGCGCTCAGGGGCTGGACGGCATGCGCCCGGCGGATGGTTCCGGCGGACGCTTCGGACATGCCGAAGTGCTTCACCTTGCCGGCCTCGATTAGTTCCTTGACCGCACCTGCCACGTCTTCGATAGGAACGTCGGGATCCACCCGGTGCTGGTAGTAGAGGTCGATTGCGTCGACGCCCAGCCGGCGCAAAGAGCCGTCCACGACCTCCTTGATCACCTCCGGGCGGCTGCTCACGCGCCCGCTCGGCTTGCGTTCTGCGGGATCGATGTCCCACCCGAACTTGGTGGCGATCACCACTTGGCCCTTGTACGGAGCGAGCGCTTCGCCCACGAGCTCCTCGTTGGCGTACGGGCCATAGATTTCGGCAGTGTCGAAGAATGTCACGCCCCGGTCCACGGCGGCACGGATCAGCGAGATCATTTCCTGCCGGTCCGGCTTGTCGCTGTATCCACCTGTCATGCTCATGCAGCCCAGTCCGACGGCGGAGACCTCCAAGCCGTGGGTGCCCAGTGTGCGCTTTTCCATCGTTCGTCCTCCTGTGTCGTGAAACAAGATCCAGCCTTGCCGTCAACACTAGGGACGCGTCGGTACTGTCAGGGAGTCCCTGTCAGTACCTCTCTCAGCGCGGAGCTCCCGACGGCGGCGGTCCGCCGCCGTCGGGGGCCCAAGTGAGCCGCCGCCGTCGGGGGCTGCTTGTCAGCAGGCCGGCCGGTTCCGGACGTCGCTCGAGACATGCTGCTTGAGCAGCGAGCCACCGGCTTCTGCCTTCAATTCCCGGTTTTCAACCATGACCTGCCCGCGCAGGACCGTCATGCTCGGCCACGCCGCCACCTCGTAGCCGTCCCACGGGGTGTAGTCGGCTTCGTGCAGGTCCTCGGCATGGATGGCTTTCTTCACTGTGGTGTCCAGGACCGCCAGATCGGCGTCGCTGCCCACCGCGATCACGCCCTTCTGCGGGTACAGGCCGAGGATCTTCGCCGCGTTGGCCGAGGTGATGTCAACAAAGCGGGTCAGGTCAAGACCGCGTTTGGCCACCCCTTCGGTGTACGCGACGGCCATGCGCATTTCGACGCCGGCATGACCGCCCGTGGCGTCAAGAATGGTCTTGCCGCGGGTCTTCACCTCAAGGTCGGTGCACACGCCGTCGGTTGCTAGGGTGCTGAGTGAGCCTTCGAGCAACGATTCCCACATGGAGTCGCGGTCCGTTTCCGACTTCAAGGACGGGTAGGTGTGATAAATCGCGCCGTTCTTCTGTTTGTAGTCTTCCGCCGTGAAGTACGCGTAGTGCGGGAGGATCTCGCCGTACACCGCTTGGCCGCGCCCGCGTGCCTCGCGGATGGCGTCCACGCCTTCGCGGGCGCTGACGTGCATGAGGTAGATGGGCGCACCAACGTGCTCCGCGAGGGTGATGACCCGCTGGAAGGACAACTTTTCCGAGAGGTTGTTGTGGGCGTGGTGCATGTTCTCCAGCCCGATCCTGCCTTCGCGCTGCAATTGCTTGTAGGCGTACATGACAATGTCGTCGTCCTCGGCGTGCACCGCGAGCATTGCCCCGGCCTGGGCTGTTTGTTGCATGAGCCCCCACATGTTGCCGAGGTCTGTCTTCTGCTTGGGGCGCGTCGGGGTGGTGTTGGTCATCCAGACCTTGTAGCTGCCATGGCCGGCCGCGACGGCGTCGGGAATCTGCTCGAGTACCTCGAATGGAATCTCCGGTTCCTTGAACGTGCCGTGCAAGGCGTAGTCGGTGTAGCTTGACCCGGCCCACTCGGCCGATTTGCGGGCAAAGGACTCCGAGAGCTCATCGCCGGGTTGCCAATGCGCGAAGTCCACCAGCGTGGTGGTGCCGCCATAGATGGCGCCCTCGCTCACCCGGTCGGGGCCAAAACACTTGATTCCGCTTTCGGCCGCCGTCGGAAGGACGGAATTGGTGTGGACATGCGGGTCTACGCCGCCGGGGACAACCAATTGGCCGCGGAGATCGACCGTACGTGTCGCTTCCTCCGTGTGTCCGAGGCCGGTCTCGCGGAGGGACACAATCTTGCCTCCCGCGATGCCGATGTCCAGGGTTTTGGCGCCAGACGGGGTAACGACCAAGCCGTTGGTGAGAACGAGATCAAGCATCAGGGGGTCGCGCCTTTCAGTGTTGGTGACGGTTCAGTGTTGGTGAGGTTCAAGGGAAAACGGTGCGGAGGTGAAGTAGCGGGCGGCAAGGGAGACTTTGACCGAGGCACGGGCGTTGACGAGCTGGGACACGGAAACGTCTGCGGCCGCGCTCATCAGCATCGCTGTCTTCTCGCGGGTCCACTTCCGGTCCGCCTGCAGGAGTTCGAGCATGTCGTCGAGCGCCAGCCGCGCGGCGTCGTCGAGCGTCTCGCCGTCGCCGATCGTGATGACGGAACCCCCGGACAAGACCACCGGCCGTTTGACGGTGACCCCGGGCAAGACGTGGCAGGAGAGGACAACGCTGCCCTCGACCTCGACGGCGGTAAGGGAGCACTCGCCGTCGCCCTGTACCGCATGAAGGTCGCCGGCGTAGAGCAAGGCGTTCGCGCTCTGCACGGGCAGGATCACGGCGGAACCGGCGGTGACGTCCTTGCAGTCCATATTGCCGCCGTGCATTCCGACGGTGCTGGAGTTGGGATTCCCATCGGCCGGTGCCACACCGATTTTCCCGATCATGGGCCGGATGGGAATCCGGATGTCGTCGTCGAACCGGACGCTCCCGTCCGCAATCTCTACCACCCGGCCGGACCGCCCCAGTCCGCCGGTGAAACCGCCGCGCCCGGGAAGTGTCACCATGGCGCCCCGGTCCGCTATCCGGATCTCGTGGACGTCAATACGGAGCGTGTCCCCGGGATTGGCGCCGCGCACTGCCACCGGCCCGGTCACGGGGATCGACAACTTCTCGTACTCCCCGGTACTTTCGAACAGGCCGCCTGTCAGTAGGCTCCGGGCGCCGAGGGAGAACTGCTCGCCCTGGCTTACTTCGATCACGGGGGTGGCGTCGCGGTCAAAGGATCCCGACGCCGATTCATGGCTTGCGTGGAGCATGTTCAGCATGCTGCCCCTTTCGTTTGAGTCGGCGGGGTGAAGCTATGCGGTGGGGTAGACGGGCTGTGCCCACTGTTGATCGGCGGCGACCCTTCCGACGACGGCCTGCCGGTACGCGTGCTGCAGCTGGCGGGTGAGTTCACCCGCAGTACCGTCGCCGATGGGCGTGCGGTCCACGGAAGAAACGTGGTTGATTTCGGCGGCGCTGCCGCACACGAAGATTTCGTCGGCCGAGTAGAGTTCCGTGCGGTCGATCGGGCGGATGTCGACCTCGACGCCGAGGACGTTGCGTGCCAGATGCAGGACGCTGTCCCGGGTGATCCCCTCCAGGATGCTGTCCGTTGCCGGGGGAGTGCACAACCGGCCCTGGCGGACCATGAACACGTTGTAGCCGGCACCTTCGGCAACATGGCCGTCCTCGGTCAGCAGAAGGGCTGCGTCGTAACCGTTGCGCCGGGCCTCCAGCATGGCAAGGCGCCCGTTTTGGTAGTTGGCGATCGATTTGACGCGGGGCGGCATGGAGCGGTCGGACAAGCGGGCCCAACTGCTGATCTGCACGTCCAGTCCGCTGGCACCGAAATAGTTGCCCATGGGGATGGCCGCCATAAATACGGAGACAGGGCCGGTGTCCTCCGGCTTGCCGTCGCTCGAGTCGACGAATACTTGTGCGCGCATGTGGAGGTTCCCGCGTAGCTCGTTCGCCCGCACCAGGCCGAGCAATTGTTCACTCAAGACGCCGATGTCGCGCGGTCCGTCGATTTCCACCACCCGCATCGAGTCAATCAAGCGGCGCATGTGATCGGCCACCCGGAAGGCGTAGAGCTGCTGGTCCTCATCGCTCCAGTAGGCGCGGAACCCTTCGAAGACGCCGACGCCGTACTTCAACGTGGTGCTCAGGACATGGAGCTTGGCATCCGCGTACTCCACCAGTTCACCGTCACGGAGCAGGTAGCGAACGCTGGGCTCGAATGCGGGCTCTTTGGTGTCGGTCACAGTTGCCGATTTACTCAGATTGGTCATTGTTGTCTCCAAATCGTGTTCGGAAAACAGATCAGGGCTCGGCTTCACACCAAGGTTGACATCCGTCTTCATCTTACTGTTGGTGTTGTCACCATAATGAAGACGCTTGATGGTCCTGTCAACAGTGACCATTGACACACAATCATAGACTTCAATAAAGTGATGAAACTTCGATATGCAAATTCTCGGCAGGATGTCGAGTGGCTGGAGCCCCTCATGCGCCAGTCAAAAGAAGGCTTTCACCTACACCCGTCAACCGGATCGAGTGCCAATTGAGTGAAACTACGACAGCCGAGTCCCGGACTCCAGTGAGGTCCCTGGGCGGACGTGCGTCGGGCTGGGCCAAGCAAGGCAGGGCCTGGGCGTACAAGCGATCAGGGGCGGTCCTCGCCGTCGTCGCCGCCGCCTTCATTGTGGGACTCCCGCTCGCGGCGATTTTTCTCCACCTTCCCCAAAACCCCCTCCAGCCGGACGTGGAATCCATGGCCCTGGCCCCCAACTCCGTTCATTGGTTCGGCACGGACGGCAACGGCATGGACGTGTTCTCCCGGACGATTGAATCGGCGAGGCTCGACCTTCCCATATCCCTCGCGGCGACGGCCATTGCCCTTGTCATCGGCGTTCCCTTGGGCCTCTTCGCTACTACCGGCATGGCGGGCGAGGCGATCATGCGCGTAGTCGACGCCTTCGCCGCCCTCCCCATCATCGTGATAGCCGTGGTGTCCATCCAGCTCATGGGCGGCGGAGCCACCGATGTCATCCTCGCCATCGCCCTGGTTGCGGCTCCGCGCTTTGTCCGTTTATCCCGTGCGGCGGCGATTTCGCTCCGCTCGTCACGGTACGTTGAGGCAGCAGTGGCCATCGGATGCTCGCCCATCCGCGTGGCCTTCAACCACATCTTCAGGAACGCCTACGGCGTGATCCTCGTGCAGGCCACGCTGACCACGGCCGGCGCCCTGAGCACGATTGCCGCCTTGAACTTCCTCGGCGTCGGGGTCAAACCGCCCCAGCCAAGCTGGGGCGCGATGATCGACGACGGCGTGAGCATGCTCATCCGCGGCCAGTGGTGGGCCGTGGCTTTTCCGGCGCTCGCCCTCCTCCTGGTCATCGGTTCTCTCAACATCATCGCCGGTGCCATTGAGGACAAGATGGAACGAGTGGAGCACACCCGATGAACAAGACCCTCCAAGTCCGGGAACTCGAAACCGAGTTCCACACTCCCCGGGGTGTGGTCCGGGCGCTGCATGGCGTCTCCTTTGAGGTGCAGGACAACGAGATTGTCGGGATCGTCGGTGAATCCGGCTCGGGCAAATCGACCGTGGTCCGCTCCATCACGAAGCTGTTGATGCCGCCGGGCAAGGTGTCTGCCGGCAACGTCAACTTCGCCGGACGCAGCCTCCTGGACCTGCCCGAGCGGGAAATGCGCCAAATCAGGGGCAAGGAGATCGGATTCATCGCCCAGAATCCGTTCAGCGCCTTGAATCCGGTGACCCGCATCGAAAAGCAGTTCGCCAATATCGCCAAGGCGCACGGAGTGAAGGTTGATGCCTCCGAGCGCAGCCGTGCACTACAGCTCTTGGAGTCGACGGGAGTCCGCGATCCGGGACGCGTGATGCGCGGTTACGCGCACGAACTCAGCGGCGGCATGGCCCAGCGCGTCGTCATCGCCATGGCGCTTTACCTCAACCCGCAGCTGGTGATCGCCGATGAGCCGACGACGGCGCTGGACCTCACCGTCCAGCGCCAGGTCCTGGACACCCTTCGCCGGCTGACGGTCGAGAGCGGCCGTTCGATGCTGATCGTGACCCATGACCTCGGGGTGGTGGCCTCCTACTGCAACCGCGTCCTTGTCATGTATCGCGGAAATATCGTGGAACAAGGACTCGTTGAGGACGTTTTTGTCCGTCCGCGGCATCCTTACACGATCTCCCTGCTCAACTCGGTGGTGCGTCCCGAAGATGAGACGCAATTCGTTCCAGGGGACGCCGAAGCTCCGGATACCGCGGAGCCGGAAGCGCCTAACCCCTCCACGGTCCAATTGTCCGAAGCCCGGAGGTCTTGAGAATGCCGCTCCTTGAACTCGTGGATGTCACGAAGATCTTCCGTACTCCCCATGGGGAAGCACGCGCCGTGGATGGAATCACCCTGTCCGTGGAAGCCGGCGAGACGCTCGGCGTCATCGGCGAAAGCGGTTCTGGCAAGTCGACCCTGGGCCGCTTGATCCTGAGGCTCGCCGAGCCGGATTCCGGATCCGTCGTTATCGAGGGGCAGGACGTGTTGGCCCTTGGCCGTGGCGAACTCCGCCGGAAGCGGCGCCATTGGCAGATCGTCTTCCAGGAACCCTTCGCGTCATTGAACCCGCGCCTGACGATCCGGCAGATCGTCGAGGAGCCGCTCATCGTCGCCCGGATGGGCGACCGTGCCGAGCGGCGGCTGCGGGTCCTGGCGACATTGGAAGAGGTGGGCCTCTCGGCCGATTTCATGGACCGGCGCCCGGCGAACCTCAGCGGGGGACAGCAGCAGCGCGTGGGCATCGCACGCGCCCTGGTCACGAATCCCAGCCTGGTGGTCCTGGATGAGCCAACGTCCTCGTTGGACCTGACTATCCGCGCCTCTATCCTGCGCACCCTCGCGCGCCTCAGGGCTTCGCGCGGCCTCACGTACGTCTTCATTTCCCACGACATCGAAACGGTCCGGCACTTCTGTTCCACGGTGGCTGTCATGCACCGCGGAAAAATCGTCGAAACTGGTCCCACCCGAGATGTCTTGATGGCTCCGCAGCACCCTTATACCCAATCGCTGATTTCCGCCGCGTTGCCGGTAGTTCCCTATTCCGCCGTCGTTGGCTCTACGAATTCCCGGGGGCAGATTTCATGATCCGCTACATCATTTCGAGGCTCCTTGTTGCTGCCTTATTGCTGTGTGGCCTCATCACCCTCAGTTTTGGCCTCGTGTCCCTTCTTCCCGGCGACCCCGCGGTGGCCCTTCTGGGTGAATACGCAACCCCGGCAGACGTCGCCCGTATCCACGCGGAACTTGGCCTGGACCTGCCTTTCTGGGAACGCTACCTCGGGTACATGTCCAGGACCCTGGGCGGGGACCTTGGCCATTCCCTCTTCACGGGCAGTTCGGTGTCCAGCGAAATCCTGACCCGGCTCCCGAATACCTTGATCTATATGGTGCCGGGGCTCGCCTTGGCCCTCATCATCGGCATGGCGAGTGGAACGTTCGCGGCTTATCGCTACCGGCGTTTTGCCGATAAAGCCTTCACGTTCTGGATATCCATCCTCATGGCCATGCCGGAATTCGTGCTGGCCCTCGTGTTGCTGTTTGTCTTCTATCAACAACTGCGCATCGCGCCCGCACCGATCGGCATGCTCTCCAGTGCGCAGATCACTCCGCCGCGCGTCACGGGATCCATTCCCCTCGACGCCATAGTCGCCGGCCAATGGGGTACGTTTTCGTCAATCCTCGGCCGCGCTGTCCTTCCTATCGTGACGATGGGTTTGTTCTTTGCTGCCCCGTTTGGAAAGACGGTGCGCTCGGGACTCTTGCAGGTGCTCCAATCACCACAAATCGAGTTCGCGAGGGCCTGCGGACTGCGTCCCACCCAGGTCTTCCGATATGCCCTCAGTGACATCCGCGGGTCACTCATGACCTACTTGGTACTTCTCTTTGCCGCGTCCCTCAGCGGAGCGGCCATTGTGGAAAGTGTCTTTTCCTGGCCAGGAGTGGGTGGTTGGTCGCTCGACGGCGTACTCAAAGGCGATGTGCCCGTCATTCAAGGTTTTGTCCTCATCATGGGAACCACAAGCTTGCTCGGCTACGTCGTTCTCGACGCCTTGATCACCCTTCTGGACCCCCGTACGCGCAGCAAAGCCGTGGCAGGACGCCGTCAGAAGCGCCTGCGCGCAACGCCGGCAACCATCTCCTAAGAAGCCCTCAGCCGCCCCCGAGAAGTCTTGACAGACGTCTCCCGACTTCAATAGATTGAAGACATGTTCACTAAAGTTCATGAAGATAAAGTTATTGCCCTCGGTGGAACCATTCCGCTCGATGGCCGCGTGAGCTGGGTACCGGCCGGGGCAACCGGCTTCCAGCCGTCGAATTGCTATCTCCTCAGCGAAGGGTCCGGCCGACTGTTGGTCGACACCGGGCTCGCAGTCCACAGCCAGGAAATCCTCGATGACCTGGTTGAACTGCTCGACGACGACGGCCGGCTCTCCATGTTCTTCACGCGGAGCGAGATGGACTGCGTTTCGAACCTGGAACCCATTGCCGGGAAGTTCGACATCGAACGCCTCTTCACCGGCGGCGCCATCAACCCCTTCGATGCCTTCGATGACCTCAGCCGGCTTGCGCTCCGAGGACGCCGGCAGCAGATCGACCAGAAGGGAGAGGGCGGAGATTCCATGGCCCGCACCCCAGAGATCGAGGTGGCGCCGGGCCGTCACTTGACCATCGAGTCGCCGCTCCTGCGGCTCCTCCCGACCTTCTGGGGCTGGGACGCGAATACCGGAACCAGCTTCACCTCCGACACCTTCACCCACGGCACCATGACGAGCCCGGACGGTTCCCGCATCATCGACTCGATCGCCCAGGACACCACCACGGCCAAGCAGGTCGCCGAGCACCTCTACGCGAAATACGAGTGGATCCCGCGGGCCACGTGCGAGCCGCTCCGGGAACGGCTCTCGGACAAGTTCGAGACCCTGGCCCCAGAGACCATCGCCCCTTCCCGCGGTTGCGTGATCCGCGGGCGCGAGCTCGTCCGCCGGCACCTTGATTTCATGCTCGCCGCGCTGACACCGGAAAAGGCATAGGAGAATCCCGATGGAAGAACTAGTAGAAACCATGAGCCGCGACCTTCCGCGCGAGGTAGCCGACGGCGTCACCTGGATGAGTTCGTGCCTGCCGTTCCACCTCCAGGACCGCGTTATCCACGGGCACACCTCCACGTACCTGGCACAAGGGACCGAGTCGTCCATCCTCATTGATACGGGCAACCCCTCCAGCTGGAACATCATTTCGGAAACCCTTGACGGATTGCTCGGGGACAAACCGCTGAGCTACGTCTTCCCGACGCATCCGGAGCTTCCGCACACGGGAAACCTTCCGCGCCTCGTGGAGAAGTACCCCGATATCAAGGTTGTCGGCGACATCCGGGACTACCACCTCTTCTACCCGCAGATCGTGCCCAACCTGCATGCCCGGGTTCCCGGGGACAAAGTGGATCTCGGCGGCGGGTATGAATTCGTGATCGTCGAGGCCTTGATCAGGGACCTGCCAAATACCCAATGGGGCTTCGTACCGAAGTCGGGCGTGCTTTTCACGGCCGACGGTTTTTGCTACATGCACCGCCCGGAACTCGATGATGAGGATCCGGTGCACCTCCCCGGCGAATGTGGCCTGACAACAGATGAACTCTCGGCACCCATCGCGGTCGAGAACGCAGCCTTCTTTACCGGCAGCGCGTTGTACTGGGCCAGATTCGCCAACGACGCCGACCAGGTTTACGACCGGGTCGGCAAGCTGATGGATGACCTTGGGGTCAAGATCGTAGCGCCCACCCACGGCAACGTGATCACCAATATTCCGGAGGTGGCGCCCATCATCCGGGCCGGCCACAAGCACGCCTACCGTTACTAATCCACTGCCCACATCAGCAGCGCACTACTCGTAACACGTCCTTTCCCTCTGTACAGAAATTGGAACCAGGCTTATGAAGAATTCGCGTTTATTGCTCGGCTGGGTCGCAGCAGCGGCAGCTGTGTCGCTCACCGGATGCGGGGGAGCCACTCCCACCGCGGCGGTGGCCAAGCCGGAGTCGGTCGTCATTGCGGTCGGCGCCCTCCCGGACAGCCTCACCCCTGCCCCGTGGGGCGGCAGTGCATCACACGTTGTGCTCAGCGGACTCGGCTCCCAGTTGCTGGAGTACAAGACCGGCGCAACTGATGACCAATCATGCTCGACGCCGTCTACCGCGGTGACCGGCCGGCTCGCCGAAAGCGCGGTTGCCGCCCCGGACGGCAAGGGGGTCATCGTCAAGCTGCGGAAGCTGACGAGCCAGTTTGGAAACACCCTCTCGGCCGAGGACGTGAAATGGAGCCTCGCGATCGGGATGGTGCGGCAGCCCGTCATGAAGGGGACGCTCAAGAGCAGCGGATTCAATGTGGACAACCTCGTCACCGTGATCGATGACCGCACTGTTGAACTCAACACCCTCGGCATGACGTCATACACGCTCGAGTCACTGCAGAACAATCTCTTCTACATCCACGACAGCAAGGAAGCGAAACTTCACGTCACGCCGGATGACCCCACGGCCAACAAGTGGCTCTCGAAGAACCTGGCCGATTACAGCGGGTGGAAGCTCGAGGAGTTTACTCCCGGGACGTCCCTGACGGTGACCGCGGACCCGAACTGGGGAGGCGATCGAGGCTCGGTAAAGCGGGTTGTGGTCAAGGCCGTTCCCGACACCGCGACCCGGACCCAATTGGTGAAGACCGGCGAGGCCCAGATTGCCAACGGCTTCGAATATGACCAATACAGCTCCATGACCGGTGTCAGTGGGGTAAGTGTCCTCAAGTGCACCAGCCAGACACGCGACACCATGATGTTCAACACGAAGACCGGTCCGCTGGCAGACGAGAAGGTTCGCCAGGCAGTCTCCATGGCGATCGACCGGGCCGCCCTGGCCAAGGGTGCCTACGCCGGCCTCGCGGACCCGGCGGGCTCGATCTTTCCCGCGGTGAAGGATTCGCCCACCTACAAATATGACCCCGACGGGGCCAAGAAGCTGCTGGCACAGACCCAGTACGCGAACGGATTCCCCCTGACACTCAGCTACAGCGTGAGCCGCCCGGGTCCCGTCGCGAAGAGTTCAGCCGTCCTCATCCAATCCATGCTGGCGAAGGTGGGCATCACGGTGCAGCTGTTGAACGTTGCGAGCCCGACCGACTTCTCCTCGGCGCTCATCGACGGACGCTTCCAGGCCGTCCTGTACTCCGAGCCGATCGTCATCGCAGACCCCGCGTTCTACACCTACGCGTTCTACTCCACGGGAGCTCCGAGCAACAGCACCGGATGGTCCAATCCTGAATTCGATGCCGCCCGGACCCAGCTGGCCGCCACCCCGAGCACGAACACGGACCAGCGGACGGCCCTGCTCAAGAAGATGGCCGGACTGGTGGACCAGGGCGCCCCGATCCTCTCCCTGGTGGAGGTCCGGAACCTGATCGTCAAGCAAGAGACCTTGACGGGTGCGGTACCGCTCACCAACGACCAGGTCTATTTCGCCGGTCTGGGCAAGTAGCAAATCCCAAGAAGCACATGGTTCTGGCCGGCGGGGCGACCGCCGGCCAGGACTCACCCGACCCCAGATCCGCTGTGACCCCGGATCCGCTTGAAGGAAGAAACCATGATTGAAATCTGCGGCAAACCCGTCCGCGACACCCTCGAGGAACTGCTCGATCCCGCCACTACTGCACTGGTTGTCATCGACATGCAGGTGGGAGCTGTTTCGCACGGTGGCGCAATAGGGGATTCCGGACATGACATGAGCATGATGCCGTCCGTTGTCGAAAAATGCGGGCGGGCCATCACCGCGGCCCGTGCAAATGG
The DNA here is from genome assembly GCF_052115325.1 of Arthrobacter sp. 2RAF22. NCBI lineage: Bacteria > Bacillati > Actinomycetota > Actinomycetes > Micrococcales > Micrococcaceae > Arthrobacter > Arthrobacter sp. 2RAF22. The sequence continues at coordinate 61,142 of NZ_JBFRGL010000002.1, forward strand.
GGTGCCGGTCTTCCACATACGCGTCGAGAACCTTCCCGACGGCGCAAGCTCGCCGGCGGCCTGGCTGCGTGCCCTCTATACCGCAGCGAACGGCCGCCCCATTGACCTCGGCAAGCTCAGTGCCAAAGGCGACCCCGCGACCGAATTCTGCGAACCCTGCACGCCCGAAGACGGGGAAGTCGTGATCACCAAGCGACGCCCCAGCGCATTCATCGCCACCGAACTCGCCTTGCTGTTGCGCAGCCAGGGGATTGAGTCGGTAGCGCTCGTGGGCGTTTCCACCGGTGGCTGCGTCGAAGCGACCCTGCGCGACGCCGTGCACAACGACTTCTATGCCGTGCTGCTCGAGGATGCGGTGGGAGCCTACGACACGGTGGTGCACGACGCCGCGTTGACCGTCATGCGGGCCCGGCACGACGTCTGCACCCTCGACGAAGCTATTGCTGTCTGGGAGACAGCCAGCGCCTCCTGAACCATCCGGATCCAAGGGAAGGAGTGAAAATGGGCGGTTTGCTGAGCGGCCGGATCTGCCGGCTCGGCGGGGACATCGAACTGGATGAGCGCGTGAGCTGGTGCCCGCCTGGCGTACAGCGTGCGCAAGCGGTGAACTGCTACTTGATCAAGGGGCCGTCCGGTTCAGTGCTGGTGGACACCGGGATTCGCCTTCACCAGGAAGGCATCATCGAACAGCTCGACCGGCTGCTGTCACCCGGAGAGCCACTATCCATTGTCCTCACCAGGACAGAAATGGAATGCTGCCTCAACATCCCGGCCATCGAGGAACACTTTGCGGTTGGCGCGGTCTGGTACACGGGCGGAATCACCGTGCCCCGTTCGAAGGCCGAATCCAAGCGGATTGCCGTGGATCCGGGGACGTCGATCCGCGTAGAAGTGCAGGACGGCGTCGTCGTCGAACTCGTGTCGCCGCTCCTCCGGCTCCTGCCGACCCTCTGGGTGTTCGATCCGGAATCGGGCGCGCTGCTGACCTCGGATGCGTTCACGCACGGCGGGAGTGCCAAGCCGGAGACCCGCGAGGGGCTCCGGAAATTCCGCTGGTTCACAGGGGCAGATACCGGGCCGATCGCCAGGAACGTTGCCGACATCTTCCGGGACCGCGATGTCCGCGCCGTCGGGCCCGGCTACGGGACACCCTTTGTGGGCAGGGACCTGTGCCTTGAGCAGGCACAGCAGCTGGCGCGGGCAATCGAGGAAGTCGGGATCCAGAGAGTGAGAGTCCAGTGAAGCACGACGCAGTCGAACTCCGATGGCTTGCCGACGGAACCTATTGGCTGGGTGGCTGCCTGTCGGCCAACGCCCAGGGGCAGGAAGTCCACTATCACGTCTCCTCCTACCTGGTGGTGGGCTCCAAAGCGACGCTCTTGGTGGACACGGGGGATCCGGCTCACCGCGCCCTCCTTCTCGCCCAGCTTGAATTGGTTCTCGGTGAACGTCCCCTGGATTATGTGTTCCCGACCCATCCCGAGATCCCGCACGCCGGCAACCTGCCTGCCCTGCTGGACAAGTATCCCGGGGCGCTCGTAGTGGGGGATGTCCGTGACTACCACCTGCATTTCCCCGAATACAGCTCCAGGTTCCGGACACAGGCGGCCGGAAGCCGGATCGATCTTGGCAATCGGGAGTTCCGCTTCCTTCCGGCCTTCATCCGGGACCTGGAGAACACTCTCTGGGGCCACGACGACGGCGCCCGGATGATGTTCGTTTCGGACGGCTTCTCCTTTATCCACGATGTCCCCGCAGCGCGTGGAGACGGGGAAGCAGAGGACGACGACGAACCGGTCCACCTTCCCGGCCAATGCCGCCTGTTGTCTGGCGAGATGCCGGAACCTCCCACCGTGGACCAAGCGGCGTATGGCACCGGGAGGGCTCTCTACTGGACGAAGTTCGTGGATGTCAGTGATGCCTTCGAGGCGATCGAAGCGGTACTGGACACGCTTCCCACGAAACTGATCGGCCCGGCCCACGGCAACGTGATCGACGACGTCGACGGAATGCTCAGGACGTCATTGGCCGCGCACAGGAGGGTCTATGCGGAAGGCCGCTGATTGCATAGTGAAGTTCAGTTCAATATAATGAATTCTAGAATTCGACGCTTCGATTGATAGCGACGAACGGCAAGGAGTGAGTCAATGCGAGACCTCATTGGATACGGGGAAAACCCCCCGGTCGTGACGTGGCCGAATGGTGCCAAGGTGGCCATCTCCATGGTCATCAACTACGAGGAAGGCGCGGAGAGCTCCATAGAAGCCGGTGATGAAAGCGATGAAGACGTCACGATTTTCGGTGGATGGTCTTCGGACCCGGGCCGGCGGAGCCTGATGAAGGAATCCTTCTTCGAGTACGGCAGCAGGGTAGGCATCTGGCGCTTTCTGGCTTTGCTCCGGGACTACAACGTGCCCGCGACATTCATGGCGTGCGGTGTAGCCCTGGAGCGAAACCCGGAGGCCGCCCAGGCGATCGTGCGCGATGGACACGAGATTTGCGCGCACGGCTACAAATGGCGGGGAACCGTCGGAATGACTCCGGCCGAGGAACTGGCCGAAATCCGGGCCTGCGTCGCGGCGATCGAGGGAGTCTCGGGTGTCCGGCCCGTGGGTTGGTACGTCCGCGAAGGAATCACGGAAAATACCCGTGCGATCCTCAAGGACGAGGGCTTTCTCTATGACTCCAATTCCTACGCGGATGACCTGCCGTATTTTGTCTCCGCCGGGGAAGCCCGCCACCTTGTGGTCCCTTACTCAGGCGACACGAACGACGCGAGGTTTTGGGGTCCCGGAAGCCTCGGGACAGCGGATGACTTCTTCAATGTACTGAAGGACAGCCTCGACTGCCTTCTGATCGAAGGGGAAACCGTGCCCAGGATGATGTCCGTGGGAGTGCACTTGCGCATCGGGGGGCGGCCCAGCGTGGCCTTGGGCGTCAGGCGCTTCCTGGAGTATGCCCGTGCCCGGAACGACGTTTGGTTCGCCACTAGGGAGGAAATTGCCCGGTGGTGGATCGCCAACCCGCCTGCCGCCGGTCAGCTCGAACCAGCGTACGAAGGCCGCGCGTGACGACGTCGATGCCGGGAGGACGGACTCCAATGGCCACTGACATTTCGCGCTTGGTCCACAACGTGGATGAGCAAGGCTTCACGGCGTTGGAGAAGACGGGATTGCGCGGACAAAGGGACCAGGGGCTCGTCTCTACGCTCATCTCGCGTGACCTGAGCGGCTCCGACGACCTCTGCGTCAGTTGGGGCAGGATCCTCCCCGGGCAACATCACCTGTGCCATCACCACCCCGATGCCTCCGAGTTCTACGTGGTCATCTCGGGCGAGCCCCTCGTCCATCTGGGCGACACCGAGTACCGGGCCAAGCCTGGCGATGGCATCTACATTCCCCGCGGCACCACCCATGGCATAACCAACGACGGCGACGAAGACGTCAACCTTGTTGTCGGCGTCAGCAAGCCCGCCGACTGGCAGTTCGTGGCGGACGAGTGATGGCGGCGTCGCTGGTCCGGCAGGTCGGACTCATCACGGCCGAGCCGACGCCCACGCTGTTGTCCGTGGTTGCCTACCGAAACCTGGATTTCGTGGTCCTCGACGCAGAGCAGACAACATTGACCTTGCAGCAATGCGCGGATGCGGTCCAGCGACTGTCGGGCGCCAACACCCGGGTGGCCGTCCGTGTCCCCGACCTCGACGACATGACCTTGGTGGCGTTCGCGAACACGGGCGTGGACGAGATTGTGCTCCCCAGGGTGCGGCATCCGAAGGAACTTGAAAGGGCCTATCGGGCGACGAGGTTCAGCCCTTATGGGTTCCGGCCGAAACAGGCTTCGTTCGCCTCGGCGTTTGGTGCGGACTATTCGCTGGAGCCCCGGCTGACGGTCCTTTTTGAGACGGTGGAAGCCGTCGACGCGGTCGCAGACTTCGTCGCGTTGGAGTGTTTCGACGGCGGCTGGGTTGGCCCCACGGACCTGGCCGGCGAACTGATGAAACAGGGGAGGCCCGGGGCGGTCGCTCTTGAGGAGTCCGTCCAGCGCGTCGTCGACGTCCTCGGCGCCGCCGGCCAAAGCGTGGGCCTTCCTGCCGCGGACATTGCCAGTGCCGGCGATGTCCACGCCCGGGGCGCCGATCGCGCCGCGGTGTACTGGGAGCGTGAGCTCGCCTCGATGATCGCGCAGCTGGCTGATGCCGTCGCTCCGGAGACCCGGGTGACGAGGTGTGACTCCCTGTGAAAATAACCGCGTGGTTCTTCTGCAGCGATGCCGATGCTGGCATGCTGTGACGATGAAGAAGGGCTCGACGCCGGAGGATCCAGCCAGGATTCTTCGTTTAGTTGACGAGTCTTCGATATACTGATGAGTGCTGGAACACTGAGGAGCCGTATTGGGAAGCACGGAAGTTGTTAAAGTCGACGACGATGACACTCTGCACCGCAACCTGTGGATCACCCACTTGGGGGCCATGCTCAAGGAACAGCGTGCCGGGCGATTCACAGTCGAGGAATTGGCGGACCGGGCCGGCGTCAGCGCCGGACTGATCAGCCAGATCGAGCGCGGCATCGGTAATCCGTCATTCGCCACGCTCCTTCGCCTCGCCAATTCCCTCGGTGTGCCGTTGGCGAGCATGTTTACCGACCCCAGCGAGACGCAGAACCACATGCTGGTGCGCCGGGCCGATCGCCGCCGCATCGAGATTCCTTCGCAGGGAATCGTCATGGAACTGATCGTGCCGGATGCGGACCGGAAGCTTGGCGTCATCAACATGACCATCCCCGCGCATTTCGACGGCGCGGAGGTTCCGCATTCGCACGAGGGCGAGGAGTGCGTCGTGGTCCAGACCGGCACCCTCGTGGCGAGTGTTGGCGGGCAGGAGTTCACCTTGGGCGAGGGCGACAGCCTGACCTATGATGCCACGCTGCCGCATTGGTGGAGCAACCTCACGGACACCGCGGCCGTCATGGTGGCGATCTCGACGCCGCCGTCGCTGGGCAAATCGCATTGATCAGCCGCCCGCCCGGCCCGTCGTCCCGTTTGGGAATGCTCGTGCCGTCGTCGAACTCGAACGCGGAGTCCCTGACAGCCGACATCCTGGCCGGATCGCCCGACGTCGGCGTCCACTACAGCCGCTTCCGGCTCCCGGCGGACCTCGATGACCGCATCGATGCGACGGTTCTCGGCGACGCGCCGTCACTGCTCAGCGATGCTGAGCTGGATGCCATCGCGTTCCATGGAACGTCGGGATCCTGGACCGGCCTCGAAGGCGACCGGGCACTCGCCGAATCATTGACGCAGGCCACCGGCGCGCCAGCCACCACGGCGTCCCTCGCGCTCGTGGCCGCCCTGGAAGCGCTCGACGCCGGCCGGGTCGCCGTCGTTTTTCCCGGCCCCGCGGGCATCGTGGCACTCATTGAACGTGAGTACGCAGCCAGCGGCCTGGAAGTAGTCCGTTCCTCGGTGCCCGCGACGTCGATGTCCAATCCGGAGATCTCGCGGATGTCCAGCACCGAAATCGGCGCGCTCATGAAGCCGGCCTTTGGTTCCGACGTGGACGCGGTGGTCTGTATCGGGACGAACCTTCGCTCCGCCTATCTTGCGGCCGGCTTCGAATCCGAATTCGGCGTGCCCGTGGTCGACAGCGCAACAGCCACGCTGTGGCATCTCCTCCGGCTGGCCGGAACTGCGCGCCCGATCCCTGGTTGGGGCGCGCTGCTCGCTAGGGCCTAGGGCTCGTCTTCAGCAGCCAGGCCTGGATGATCTGCGATCGCGTCGCAATCCACGCTTGGTTTTTGCCCGCGTGGGACAAGAACGCATCCAGGGCGGCGGCGTAGGCAGGCCGGCCAATGAGGCGCGGGTGCAAGCCCACGTTCATGACGGACGGGCCGTGCCGGCTGTCAGTGAGCATCATGTCGAGCGTGCCGCACAAGTGGCGCGCGAACGCGGTGGCCGTGGGGAACTGCCTGAAGAGGCCCGAGTCGTTGGTGTCACCGGCGTAGGGCAGCACGGGCAACCCTGTTCCGTCCTTCCCCGCCTTGTCCATCCCGGTTCCGGAGTGCGGCAAGTCATCGTTGAAGCTATTGGACTCGTACATGAATCCAGCGGCGGCGAGAATGTCCCGCGTGCCAGGGTTGAGTCCGTCGCGGGAGTACCAGCTGGTCGGCGGAACGCCGGTGCTCCGGGCGATGGAGTCGCGGGAAGCGGTAATGAGCGCGCGCTCCTCCTCGGGAGCGAGCCCGGCGTGGGTATCCCAGTTGTAACCGTGGTCGGCAATTTCGTGGCCGTCCCTGACGAGCGCAGCAGCGATCTGCGGGTTTTGCTCAAGCGCCGTGGCGCAGCAGAAAGCCGTTGCCCTCGCGTCGTGGCGCCTCAGAATGCGCAACACGCGCCAGATGCCTGCCCGTGATCCGTATTCGAAAGCGGATTCCAGCGTGAGGTTCCGGACCGTGGGGTGGGCGGGGTGCTTGATCCAGTGGGCTCCAAGATCGTCCGCTGGGCCCCCGCGGGCGATGCTGCGCTCCGCTCCATCTTCGACATTGATCACCAGGGACACGGCAACGCGTGCATCCCCAGGCCAGCGGAACTCCGGTGGATGCTCGCCGTAGCCCACGAAATCCCGGGAGGTGGAGGGGACTGGCACTGTGGAATCTCCTCTGCGCTTTTTCTCTGTGGTTATAGTGAAGATACTTCGATATCATGAACGTAATCGATAGGGAGTCGAATGTCTACGCTCATCCACGGTGGCACCGTAGTGCCAGGCACAGGCACTACGGTGCTCGAAACGGGAGCAGTGATCCTGCGCCGCGGTCGCGTCGCCGACGTTCTCGAGCGTTGGGATCGCGATCAAGCGTTCGACGGCGAGATGATCGATGCGGGCGGATGCGTCGTGATGCCTGGTCTCATCAATAGCCACGTCCACGGCGTGACTCCCGGGCCACTCATGCCCAGCGGCGCCCCTGCGCTGCCCGACGACGAGTGGCTGGCGAATCTTGACCGCCACCTTCTTGCGGGAACCACCACAGTGCTGAACCTTTGCGGTTTCTGCACCATGGACCATGTCCGGGAAGCCGACAGCCGCCATGCGGTCCATGTCCGCGGAGCAACGACGTATTTGCCCGAGGCTGAGCGGGCCGCACGACTGGCTGACGGCAGGGGACTGCCCGCCCAGGCCGGCCAGAGCACGGTGGAGAAGATGCTCGACGACGGTGCGATCGCGATCGGCGAGCTCGGCGGCGGACAAACCCTCGGCGGGGGAGGGCAGGACCTGAGCTATATCCCCCGCGCCATCGAAAAGGCGAGCGGCGTGCGCGTGCACTCGGCGCAGGCCCGGCGGATGAAGGAAGCCGTCCTTGGCCGCTTCATCGATCCCGAGGCTTGCGACATGGCCGAACTGCGCGCCGCGGCCGCCGATGCCGGCTTGGAAGGACACATCGGCCTCGTCGAATTGCGGAATATCATCGCGGATTCCGTGTTGCCTTCCATCGAGCCAGCACTCAACGGCATCCGGGAGGGCGTCCAGGCCGCGGCTCGGTTCGGCGTCCCGGCGATTGTGCACAGTGCAGCCGCGACAGCCCGGGTCATGCGCGAACTCATGGACGGGGCACCACGGGCCACGGCAGGCGGGTCGAAGGCGAGTGTCATTGCCTCGCACGCCAACCACCCCTCGCACACCCCCGCGGAGGCGCTTGCGCTGGCCAAGCTCGGCAGGGACCATGGTTGGCCGGCCGAAGTCTCGGTTTTCGACCTCCTGCACCGCAAACAGACCGTGACCACGCGGGAGCACTGGGATGTTCTGCTGCAGGAGCCCGGGCTGGTAGATGTCCTCGCCACGGACTACGGCCACGAGGGCCACCACGATGAATTGATCTCGGCCGTGCAGGATGTGGCCGAGCATGGCTACAGAACCTTGGCCGGAGCAGTGGCCATGGCAACATCCGCTGTGACCGGGTTGATTCCGGGGATTGCGCCGAACGGCGGGCGGATTGAAACGGGACGGGATGCCGACGTCGTCGTCGCCAGCGCCGAAGACTTCCGCGACGTACGGTTCGTCTTCGTCGGCGGCGTCTGCGTGGTGCGGGACGGTCGGCTGACTCCGGCGGCGCACCGGTGAACGGGCCCTTGACTCCAGAGCAGTCCGCGCGACTCATCGAGCTGGTTGGCGAGGCCATCCAGCGGGAGGACGCGGCCGCCGTCGAACGCTCATTCAATGACTTTCAGCGCGGCATGGCCGCGTTGAGGGCCGATTTCGACCCCCGACGTTTGCAGGAAGCCCCTGGAGGAGGCGCGAATGACTGAAGCATGGGAACTGGGAATCACGGAGGCGTCCGGGCTCCTGCGCCGCGGCGAACTTTCGGCGGCCGAGCTCGTGGAATCCGTCATCGGGCGGCTCGAAGCCACTGAAGATTCAGTGCATGCGTGGGTCCACGTCGACCGGCTAGGCGCCCGAAACGCGGCCCGCGCCGCCGACGATAGCGTGGCGCGCGGAGAGTTTCTCGGACCGCTCCACGGGATTCCGCTTGGTGTGAAGGACGTCATCGGCGTGCGCGGGATGCCGGCTGAAGGCGGGTCCCTGGCGCTCAGGGGCCGCGTTGCTTCCGACGACGCCGGTGTGGTGAGGCACTTGCGGCGGAACGGGGCAGTGATCCTGGGCAAGACGGTGACCCATGAGTTCGCCTTCGGACAAGGGACCCCGCCGTCGAAAAATCCCTGGGGTGCGGAGCGCTACGCCGGCGGGTCCAGCATCGGTTCGGGAGTGGCCGTGGCCGTCGGGAGCGCACCGGGCGCCCTGGGCACGGATACCGGTGGATCGGTGCGGAATCCGGCGTCGGTCAACGGGCTGGTGGGCCTCAAAGCCACGGCCGGACTGGTGGACGGTTCGGGCGTTCTCAACGTCAGCCATACCCTCGACCACATCGGTCCGATCACTCGAAGCGTGTCGGATTGTGCGGTGCTGCTCCAAGGCATGCTGGAGCCCGCGACGGCGGCACGCCTTCAGGAGATGGTGCTCCCCGAGGCGATGCCGGCCCCGACCCGGGTGGCGGTGGATCGTGGCGCTTGGGCCGAGTGGGAGGTCACGCCGGAAGTGGCTGCGGTCCTTGAGCAGGCTCTGATGGTTTTGCAAGGACTCGGGGTGGAGCTTGTTGAGGTGTCCCTCCCGGAACTGAAGATGGCCCTGCCGGCGAGCTTGGCGATTGCGCTGTCCGAATCGGTTGAACACCATCGCGAACTATTGGCCGGAAGCGCTGACAAGTATCTCCGCGGAACCCGCGTGATGATCGAAACCGGCGCCTTGGTGCCGCGAGAAGACGTCCAGTTGGCGCATCAAGTGCGCTCGTATCTTCGCGCCTCCCTGCGGACTGCCATGGACAACGCAGGAGTCCAGGCTTTGGTGTCCCCGACGCTGCCGTCCATCGCGCCGATCGAAGCGGACATGTCCCATTCGCTGACCGGCTCAACGGGGAAGGATTCCCTCTCCAGTGCGCTCATGATGCTCTCGCCGGCCAACCTCACCGGAATGCCCGGACTCAGCATCCCGTGCGGATTTGCCGGAGGACAGCCGGTGGGGATGCATTTCCTGGGACGGGAATTCGCGGAGGCGGATCTCTTGGGCATCGCCCACGTCTATGAGAAACACACCTCGTGGCATGCCAAGGTGCCGGTACGCCGCTGAGCCGTAGTAGCCGTGAACTTTGTCACATAAGCTACTAGGAGAGTAGGAAGAGGTTGGCAGTGCATCCAGAGTCGCGTGGCTTGCGATTTTTCGGCGCGCGCTGGAAGGCCCGGCCCCTTGCCTCCCAGATTCTGGTGTGGTTGCTCTGCATCCTCTTTGTGACAGTCACTCTGGGCGCGCTTCTTTACACCCAGATCAGCAACCAGACCCTCGAAGACCAGTACAGGCTCCGGGCGCTGGGAATCGCCACGACGGTGGCGCAAATGCCGGAAATCGTGACGTCGCTGGGGAACGGAGATCCCACGCACTCGATTCAGGCGATCGCGAGCAAGGTCCAGTCCCAGGCACAGCCGGACTACGTCGTGGTCACCGATCGGAAAGGTGTCCGGTACTCCCACCCGAATCCAAACCTCATCGGGCAGACCCTGGAAGAACCCGTCGCGGTCCTTGACGGGCAGACCCACGTGGGAATAGACAAAGGCAGCCTTGGCGACTCAGTCAACGCCAAGGCGCCGGTGCGCGCGGCGGACGGGACCGTCGTCGGGCAGGTCTCGGTGGGAATCCTGGAGACCACGGAAAGCAGCGAACTCACCAAGCAGGTGCTGCTGATCGCCGGCTATTCAGCCGTGGTGCTCGTGATCAGTGCCATGGGTTCGGCCCTTCTGGCGCGCCGAATCAAGCGGGTCACCTTCGATCTCGAACCGGTGGAGATTGCGTCCCTCCTGCAAGAGCGCGAAGCCTTGCTGCACGGCATCCGCGAGGCGATGATCGGCTTCGACGACGACGGCCGGGTCACCGTCATCAACTCCGAGGCACGCTCCCTGCTGCATCTCGAAGAAAACGTGCTGGGAGAGAAGATCGAGGATCTTCTGCCGCCGGGACGGCTTCGTTCCCTCCTGACGGGTGAGATCAGCGGAACGGACCAGATCGTGATCACCGAGGACGCCTTGCTGGTGGTGAACCGGATGTCCGTTGCCTTGGCTGGAAGGAGCATAGGCTCGGTGGTCACATTGCGTGACCGTACCGAGGTTGAGGGCCTCGTCCGTGATCTTCGCTCCGTCGAAGGCCTGATGGAAGCCTTGCGCGCACAGGAGCATGAGTACGCCAACCGTCTCCACGTGGTGGACGGACTCCTGGAGCTTGGAGATGTGGACCAGGCGCGGAATTTCGTATCGCGGATTTCGGACACCTCGCGCTCACTTGGCGAAGGACTGCGCTCGCGGATCGAGCCGCCGGAGCTCGCGGCGCTGCTGCTCGCGAAAATCACCGTGGCTGCCGAGCAGGATGTGGAAATCTCGGTGACCGACGACTCCCAGCTGCGCCAACCGTTCCTTGAAACGCAAGCACTGCTGACGATCGTCGGGAACCTCCTGGACAACGCCGTCGAGATCCTCGCGGAGCAACCCACACCCCGTGAGGTGACCATCCAACTGGACGACTCCTCGGGCATTTTCATTTGCGTGACCGACAATGGGCCCGGTGTTCCTGCAGAATTGGTGGGCACGATCACCGCGGACGGTTTCACCACCAAAGAACCGCGGCCGGGAATGCGCCGCGGGATAGGCCTTGCGCTGGTGAGCCGGATCGTTCACCGTGCGGGAGGAACCATGGATGTTTTCCCCGGGCCCGGGGGACGCTTTGAAATCTGGTTACCGGAACCGCGTTTGGAATCCGAAACCCCGGTCATGACAGGAAAATCGATCGAATGATCCGCACCTTGGTGGTCGACGACGACTTCCGCGTAGCGCGCATCCACGCCAGCCGCGTGGCCAAAATCGAGGGATACGAATGCGTCGGCGAGGCACACACTGCGGCGGAGGCCAGGGAAGCCGTGCAGCGGCTCAAACCGGACCTTCTTCTGCTGGATGTCTACCTCCCCGATGAAGACGGCATCAGTTTACTGCGGTCCCTTCAGGGAGCCGGCGAAAAGCTCGACGCCGTCATGATCACCGCCGCCCGGGACCTTGAGACCGTGCGGGCCGCCATGCGCGGGGGAGCGGTGTACTACCTCGTCAAACCTTTCGGCTTCGAGCAGCTGCAAACCCAACTCGAGGCCTATCGGCGCTGGCGGCAGGAAGCGGAGTCCCGGACCGTGGCCGACCAGGCGACCGTGGACCAGCTCTTCAGCCTGCGCCGGACGGCTCCCCCTGCGAAAGCACCCCGGCGCCTGCCGCCCACCATGCAAAAAGTCCTCGACATGGTGGTTCACTCCACGGAGCCTTTGGGTGCCTCGGAGATTGCCGGCAGCGTCGGCATCAGCCGCCCGACGGCCCAGCGCTATCTCAGCGAACTCGAACGCAAAGGACTAGTTGACCTGCATTTGGCCTACGGTTCGACGGGCCGCCCGGTGAACACGTATCTGCCGCGCAAGGGGTGAGGGCTGGCGGCGGGATATGCTGCAGACGCGGAGCACGCTCCGCTGAGCCGGCGTCCAGCGCCGTTGTGGGGATTTTGGGGGACGAAAAGTGAAATCTCGGAGCCTGGCCGTCGTGGCCGCGACGGCGTTCGCCTATCTGGGCGCTGTGCCTGCGATGGCGGCACCTTCGGAAGTTCTGGACGTGAGCGGGGTGCCCGTTGGCGTGGTGGTTGGTTCCGACGGCACTGCGTATGTCGGCAACTATGGAGCGGCCGGCGGCATCAGTGTGATACCGCCCGGAGACGCTAAGCCTTCCCGGACTATCACCACGGGAGGATATACCTCCGGCCTGGCATTGGCCCCGGACGGCACCCTGTACGTCGCGGAACGGGACAGCGCCAGCAATCAGTACGACGTGGGCGTTATTCCTGCTGGCGCGAGCGGCGTGGCCCGGAGAATTCCGGTTTCTCCCGGAAGCCATCTGATCGCCGCTGGACCTGATGGGACGATCTATGTTCCGAACCACTCGGAGCACACCGTGTCGGTCATTGCACCGAACGGATCGACCGTGGGCCGGACAGTACCCGTCGGAGCAGGGCCGGTGGAGGTCGCAGTCACGAAGGACGGCACCGCGTTCGTCGCGAACCAAATCGCAGGGACGGTCTCGGTCATTCCTTACGGAGCCAGCGCCGTCTCACGGACCATTCAGGTTAGTTCGACACCCGGCAACACCGAGAACCCCCACGGGATCGCCGCCGGGCCCGACGGAACAATTTACGTCACCAACATCAGTTCCGATCGGGTAGCTGTCATCAAGCCGGACACTGACACGGTCGCGTACCGTATCTTCGTCCCGGGAGGCCCCCAAGAGGCAGCCGTCGGGCAGGACGGAACCCTGTACGTGACCGCTGTCCAGGACCGCGTGCTGTCCGTCGTCCCGCCGGGCGCAGCAGCTGTGGGATCCTCCATTCCCACTGATAAGAACTCCGGCCATCTGGCGGTGGCTCCGGACGGGACGCTCATCGTGACGAGCCCGGGCAAGGGTACCGGCGACGGCTCGGTATCCCGTTACGCCGCGGTTGCCGCGGGCGCAACAACCTCTGCAGCCTCGAAGCCCGCGTCTGCGGCCACCACAGCCAGAACGCAATCCGACGACGGGACTGTCAGCCCCTGGAGCATCATCACTGCAATCGGCGGCGCCGCCGCGATAGTGGCAATCGCCGTCGCAGTCTTCATCGTGGCCTCGGGACGCCGCAAGAGATCCGCCCTTGGCGACGGCGGCAAGCCTCGATCTGCAACCTAGGGGTTGCTCTTTCTTTAGGTTAATGCAACCCTGTAGTTGCAGTAACTGACTGAAAGGAACAGAATCATGACTATGACTGCAAACCAGGCCTCCGTCGTCGATGCCGGCGAGTTCACCGTGAGGCGCACCATCACCATCGCAGCACCAATCGAGAAGGTTTGGGCCGCGATCACCGAAGCCGAGCACATCGCGCGGTGGTTCGGACAGACCGCCGTCCTCGACGACGTCGCCGTCGGCGCCGGCGGTGTCTTCTCTTTCGAAGGATACGGCGCCTTCCCGGTGCGGATCGAGGAGCTCGACCCACCCCGAATGATTGCCTACCGCTGGAGCAACGACGACGCGCGCGGCACCCAGCCCACCGAGGTCGATCCTGACCGTTCGACCGTTTTCCGCTTCACGCTTGAAGCGCTCGACGGCGGAACGCAGCTCACCGTCGTCGAGACCGGTTTCGACACGACGAGCGATCCGGCGTTCAACATGGAGAGCCACCGCCAGGGCTGGGACTCGGAACTCGACGAACTGGCCGCTTATGTCGAGGGTGGGTCGTGACCGCGAGCACCCTGGTTCCCGTGTTCGCCGCGCTCGGCGACGAGACGAGGTGGAGCATCCTGGCTGCCCTCGGCGAGGGCGACGCATCGGCGTCGGCCCTCGCCGGGCGGCTCCCGGTCACCCGGCAAGCGATCGCCAAGCACCTCGCCGTACTGCAGGAAGCCGGACTCGTTGAATCGCTGCGCGTGGGCCGCGAACTGCGCTACAGGGTGCTCGGCTCACAGCTGAGCGAGACGGCACGCAGCCTCGAGCGCATCGGCGCAGAGTGGGACCGCCGCCTGGCCGCGATCAAGCGGATCGCGGAGGGACTGTAATTCTTCGACAACGGGCGCGCCTAAGTTGAGCGTCGGTTGCGCGCTTGGTGCGCCAGTTGGATGAATCCGTAGATGAAGGCGGCCTCGATGAGCACCATCAGTCCGAGCCACAGCAACTCGCCGGTGCCGATGAAGTCGATGATTCCGACGAGGACCAGAACGGTTCCGAGGACCAGCGTGTAGACGGCGAAACCAAAGGCCACCCTTGCGCTCCGCACGCCCGTCTGGAAGCCAAAACCCAAGGGTTCTCCTCCCGGATAGCCCTGGGCGCGATCGTGTCCCGCGGGCTTGAGCCTGTCGAACTCATCCCAAGGATCCTGATCCTGATCGGCCATGGTTCCATTATCCCGCGAATGGCGCGGGGTGGCTTGGGGGCTTCGTCACCGTGTCAGGGCGAGGGCCCCACGCGTCACATTCGGGAAACGCTCGGGAAAGCCCTGAACAATGGGGGCCATGATGCCCGAAGAACTCACCGCTAGCCCGCGGGCCAAGGACACCGTAGCTGCTGGCGATCGACTGCAGAAAGCCGTCGCCCGAGCTTCCGCCTCGAAAGTACCCGAGGTGACCGTCTTGTTCTGGGTAGTGAAGATCCTCACCACCGGGATGGGCGAAACCACGTCCGATTTCCTGGTGCACAGCTTTGAGCCCGAGATCGCTCTGGGCCTCGGATTTGCGGCGTTGGTAATTTCGCTGCTCCTCCAGTTCCGCGTCCGCCGCTACATCCCTTGGGTGTACTGGACCGCCGTTGCGATGGTCAGTGTGTTTGGGACCATGGCTGCGGACGCCGTCCACGTCGGACTTGGCGTCCCCTATCTGGCGTCGACCCTCTTCTTCACCGTGGCTCTCGCTGTTGTCTTCCTGCTCTGGCACCGGAACGAGAAGACCCTTTCCATCCATAGCATCACCACCCGGCGTCGGGAGGCTTTCTACTGGGCCGCTGTGCTGACAACCTTCGCCCTCGGCACGGCTACCGGGGACCTGGCCGCCTACTCGCTGGGCCTCGGTTACCTCGCCTCGGGCATCATGTTCGCGGTTGTCATCGCTGTCCCGGCACTGGCCCACTGGCGTCGCCTGCTGGCGGCGATCCCGGCCTTCTGGTTCGCGTACATCCTGACCCGGCCATTGGGGGCGTCCCTCTCCGACTGGACCGCTGTTTCTCCCGACCGAGGGGGACTCGACTGGGGAACCGGCCCGGTCAGCCTGGCCCTGGCCGCGGCGATAGCGGTCCTGGTCACGTTCCTGACGATCGGTTGGAAGCGAGCCTGCAAGTAGGGCGATCCACTGCAAAACGTATCGTGCTGTTGTTCGTATGTCCTGACATATTTGCGTTAATTCTTCCTCGGGTTAACCCCGGATTCATGGGCCATGACCCACTCCTTCACCTTGCCCTTGGATGGTAGTTCCTGCCCTTGGGGGACTTTTCGGTTCAAGATGAAGGAACACCATGACCAACCGCTTTCTAGCAGCGGCCGCCGTCGCCGTTGTTGCAGCCACCGCTGTGACCGGCTGCGCTCAAAGCAGCACCGCAACGGCCCAGAACAATGGCGCCAGCGCATCCCCGGACAAGACGATCACCGTTTTCATCAGCGGGGACACGAACGTCCAGAACCTGTGGGAAAAGAGCCTTGTTCCCGCCTTCCAAAAGGCCAACCCCGGCTACAACGTGAAGGTCACCCTCGATCTGCACGGCGAGCACGATTCCCAGACCCTGGCGAAACTGACCAGCGCCACGGAGCAGAACAAGGAACCTGACTTCGACCTCGTCGATGGCGGCTTCGTTTCCAAGGCTTCCGCAGCCAATCTGCTGACCTCCGTGAGTTCCCAGACGATTCCGGCCCTGAACGATGTCCCGCAGGACGTCATCAAGGCCGGCGGCACCGGTGGCATCCCGTACCGCGGCTCCGCGGTGCTCCTCGCATATGACACCAAGACGGTTGCCACTCCGCCGAAGACCCTCGACGATTTGCTCGCCTGGATCAAGGCAAACCCGGGCAAGTTCACCTACAACTCGCCCAAGTCCGGTGGGTCCGGCGGTGCATTCGTTGCCACCGTTCTGGACAAGTTCGTTCCGGCCGACGCCCGCGCCAAGATGACGGTGGGCTACGAGAAGGACCTCGAGAAGTACTGGGACCAGGGCTTCGCGACGTTGAAGGACCTCAACTCGTCCGTTTTCCAGGGCGGCGTCTACCCCAACGGCAACCAGCAGACCCTTGACCTGCTCGCCAAGGGACAGATCTCCATGGCTCCGGTGTGGTCTGACCAGTTCATCACCGGCTTGACCAACGGCCAGATCCCGTCCACCGTGAAGGCCACCCAGATCAGCAACCCGTCCTTCACCGGCGGTGCCGCCTACCTCGGCATTCCCAAGTCCTCGCCCCGCCAGGAAGCGGCGCTGAAGCTTGCCAACTTCGTCCTCTCGCCGGAGGCACAGACCATGATCATCAAGGAAATGTCCGGATTCCCGGCCATCAGCCTGGACAAACTTCCGGCTGATGTGAAGGACAAGTTCAAGGACGCAGACACCAACAACCTGCGCAAGGGCTACTTCGACCAGATGGGCAAAGACCTGAACAACCTCTGGGACCAGAAGGTTCCCGGCCAGTGACAACCACGCTTCACAAGCCGGCGGAACTGCAACAAACAGTTCCGCCGGCTCGTACCACGCGCCCCAAACGCCTGGGCCAGCGCGCCGTCGGGTTCTTCATGGCACTGCCGCCRATCCTGTTGATCGCGATCTTCGTCGGCTTCCCGATCGTTCTCGCGTTCGGCTTCAGCATTGGCTTGACCGGCGGGTTGAACCACACCATCGCCACCATTGGCCAGAACGTGCACGAGGCGGACGCCTGGTGGGGAACGCTGGCCGCGTACCAGGAGATGTTCACCAACAAGCGTTTCCTCGGGGACCTCCTGGTCACCGTCATCGTGACGCTGGTCAGCACGGCAACGGTCATCTTCCTGGCCTTGGGCATTGGGCTCTACCTCAAGCTGAAAGGCGGTCGAATGGCCCGCCTCCTTTCCGGACTGGCGATCGTGCCGCTCTTCATCCCGGTGGTCATCGCCTCGTGGGCGATCCTGACCTTCTACTCCGGCACCGGTTTCCTCCGGAGCGTCTTTGCCCTCTTCGGGCTTGACTTCCCCGTGTGGGCCTTCACCATGGTCACGGTCATCATCGGCTCGGTCTGGACGTCGCTGCCTTTCGCCGTGCTTATGGTCTCCTCCGGACTGCAGTCCGTGCCGAACGCCATGATCGAAGCAGCCCGCGACGCCGGTGCCGGGTCCTTGCGCACGATCGTTTCGGTAATCGTTCCGATGGCGGCAGTTCCCATCATCATCGCGACGACGTTTACGGCCATTGGAATTGTTGGATCGTTCACGGTCCCGTACTTCACCGGGCCCAATTCACCGAACATGCTCGGAGTGGACATGTCCAACTACTTCTCTGCCTTCAACCAGCCACAGCAGTCCGCGGTCATGGCTTTCACTGTCTTCCTGATTGCCTCCGGAATCGCCGCGCTCTACGTGTGGGCGAACTTCCGTTCCGCCAAGGAACAGGGGAAAGTCTGATGGCTCTCCCTACCGGATCCCCGGTTGGGTCCCGCACCCGCCGGCCGCTCACGCTGGACTCGATTGTCCGCAGTGCGCTGGTGGGCCTGTTCGTGGTCCTCATGATCGTTTTCATCCTTGGCCCGCTGCTCTGGCTCGGCGTTCGTGCTTTCGCCGGCAACTGGACCTTCCCCAACCTCCTTCCCGATGACTGGACATTGCGCTGGTGGCAGGTGGTGGTCAACGACGGCGCGCTCGGAATCGCGGTGCAGAACTCCTTGTTCTTCGCCCCGCTGACGGTCCTTGTGTCTGCGATCATCTGCTTGCCCGCCGCCTACGCCTTCGCCCGCTTTGATTTTCCCGGACGCCGTTTCTTCCTGATCAGCCTGTTCGCGACCAACGCCTTCCCCAAGATGGGCTTGTTCGTCACCCTCGCTGCGCTCTTCTACGCCTTGAACCTGATGAACACGGTGCTGGGAATCCTCGTGGTGCACGTGCTGGGCACCGTGGTGTTCATGACGTGGATTCCGGCGGCAGCGTTCGCTGCCGTGCCGCGGAACCTTGAGGAAGCAGCGCGCGACGCCGGAGCCTCCACATTGCGCGTGTTCACTTCCGTGACTCTCCCCATGGCACTGCCCGGGATTATCGTCGCGGCCGTGATGTCCTTCCTGGCGTCCTTCGACGAAGCACAAGGAACGTACTTGGTGGGTGCACCGGCCTTCATGACCATGCCAACGCAGATGTACAGCCTGGTGCTGAACTACCCCACCCAGGTGGCTGCCGTCTTCTCGATCCTGCTGGCGATCCCCTCCGTGGCCCTCATGCTCGCGGCGCACAAGCACATCCTCGGCGGCCAGCTCGCCGAAGGCTTCCAGATCAAATAGCGCATCGCGCTCAATGTCAGACAGAGAACCCATGACAATCCATGAACCATTGACTGAACCACCTGCCAGCACAACAAGGCCGGGCACTCCGGCGTCGGGCGGTGGCCTGACCATCCGCGGCCTCCACAAGATCCTCGGCGGCCGCACCATCATCGACAACCTCGATCTGTCGGTAAAGGAGGGCGAGCTGGTGTCCTTGCTAGGGCCCTCCGGCTGCGGCAAGACAACGACGCTGCGCATGATCGCCGGTTTCCTGGAGCCGGACTCCGGCTCCATTGAGGTGGAAGGCCAGGAGGTCTCTCACCTCGGCGCGGAGAACCGCCCCAGCGCCATGGTGTTCCAGAACTACGCGCTGTGGCCCCACATGACCGTGGCCAAGAACGTCGGCTTCCCGCTGAAGCTCCGCAAAATGTCCAAGGCTGAGATCAAGGGCAGGGTGGAAGCCGTCCTGGAGTTGGTCAGCCTTTTGCACCACACGGATTCCAAACCGGCACGCATCTCCGGCGGCGAGCAGCAACGCGTGGCATTGGCCAGGGCACTCGTCCAGGAGCCCAAGCTCCTGCTCCTTGACGAACCCTTGAGCAACCTGGACGCGAAACTACGTGTCAAAGTGCGCGAAGACATCCGCAAGATCCAGCAGGAACTGGGCATCACCACGGTCATCGTCACGCACGACCAGGAAGAGGCGATGTCCATGTCGGACCGCATCGCCGTCATGAATGCAGGCCGGATCGAGCAATACAGCACCCCGGAAGCGCTCTACGCCCGCCCGGAAACCGAGTTTGTCGCCACCTTCATCGGAAGCATGAATCGCTTGGAAGGCTCGCTCGACGGCGGACTCATCACTGCGGGCCCGGACATTCTCGGGATCCGGCCCGAGGACGTCATCCTGGCAGACGCCCCCTTCGCAGGTGCTGTGCCGGCGATCGTCGAGAGGGTGGTCCCGCGCGGACACTTCCAGGAAGTGTACGTGCGCAGGGCCGACGCCCGGCTCCGCAGCTTTGTCAGCGGAGAGCTCATGCAGCCCGGCCAACAGACATATGCGGGGATCCGCAAGGCCATGACCTTCCGGGACGGACGCCTGGTAGGAGAGGCAGGTGCCGCACTGTGAGCAACGCGATCGACACCAAAAGGACCCGGGCCGCGGCCCATCGGGGCGACTCCAGCAAATATCTTGAGAACACCTTGCCCGCCATCGCGTCAGCCATCGACGCGGGTGCGGACCTCGTGGAAGTGGACGTCCGGGTAACGAAGGACGGGCAGGTGATCCTGCTCCACGATGCCTCGCTGCTCAGGATCTGGAGCCTCGACGCGGACGTTGCAGACGTCGACTATGACCGCATCGGGCAACTGGGCGCCGGTGAGGAACGTATTCCCCTGCTATCCGAAGCCCTTGAGCTCTTTCGCGACAGCCGGTCAACCGTGCTCATCGACATGGACGAGCCCGGCCCCGCGAAGGCGACTGCCGCCGTCGTACGCGAAAGCGGCATCGAAGTGGCCTGGTGCGGGAACCTGGACGGGATGCGGATCATCCGCGCCCTCGATAAGGATGCCCGGATCTGGCTGCCTTGGAGCAAGAGGACTGCCCCGCCGGAGGAGTTGCTGGCCGAACTGGGTCCCGAGTTCGTCAATTCCGAGCACGTGGTCCTCAGCAAGGGCATGGTGGAACAGATCCACGCCGCGGGAGCGAAGGTTGCGTGCTGGACCGTGGACAACCTGGAAACCATGCGCTGGGCATTGGGACTCGGCGTGGACTCGATCACGAGCAACCAACTGGACCTGTTGCAAAGCGCCATCGCCGAAGACCCACAGGCATGGACTTCGGCCCAGGCTCCCGGAGGACTGGCCGGAGACGAAGTCCTTGAGTCCCGGAAAGTCGCGATGGAGCTGGCCGAATGGGCCGTCGGATACATGCGCGACGCCGATCGCGGCCTGGTCTCAACCAAGGCGCACCCTGCCGACCTGGTCACGGAAGTCGATGTCGCCGTCGAGCGCCACGTCCGCGAAGTGATTGCAGCCCGCCTTCCGGGCCACACAGTGGTTGGCGAGGAAATGGGCGGAGTCGCCCTGCCCGGCGCGCCGTGTTGGTACCTTGACCCCGTCGACGGGACCACCAATTACGTAAACCAGATTCCGTGGACGGCGTTCTCACTTGCCTTGGCCGTGGACCGCAAGCCCGCGGTCGCCGTCGTCGCAGATCCCTGGCGCGGCGAGATTTTCGAGGGGTGGGCCGGTCACGGTGCGTGGCTCAACGGAAAGCCGCTATCGCTGGCCTCCGCGGGGAGTTCGACGGCGGCCCTGGCCGGAACCGTGGTGGCGACCGAACTCGCGGGGCACCTGCCGTGGCCCGGGATGCTGGAACTGCTCGCCGAGCTGGGCGAGCGGCACAGCATCATGCGGATCATGGGTTCGGCGACCATGACGGTGGTGGGCGTAGCTGCCGGGCGTGGTGCCGGGGCGATCATCGGGTGCTTCAGCCCGATCGACCACTTGGCGGCGACGCTCATTGTTCAGGAGGCCGGTGGCGTCGTCCTCAATTCCGAAGGCGAGATGGACACGTTCCCGGAAACCGGCGGGGTCCTTGCGGCCCGTCCGGAATACGCCGCCGAGCTTTACGAGCTGTGGAGGCAGGCCCATGCCGATGCGGGGGACTGAGCTTCTCGCCGCTCTTTCCGCACTCGACCGGCGGAGCCGCTTCAAGCTGGTCGGGGAGATCAGCCTCGACTTTCCGACCCACCACCCGCAGGGCATGGCCTTCGCCAAGGGACTCACGTTCTTGTCCTCCGTTGAGATCCTCGATGCGCCGCGCCCCGCGGCGGATCCGGCACTACGGACTCCGGGGCGGGGGAGCGGGCACGTGTTCGTCCTCGGGCCGGACGGTGGGCTGCTTCGCGATATTCCTGTCGGCGAGGACGCGGCGTATCACCCCGGGGGTATCGATTTCGACGGCGACCACGTCTGGGTTTCCGTCGCCGAGTACCGGGCCGCGAGCAGAAGCACCATCTATACGATCGATCCGGGCACCTTCGAGGTCCGCGAGCGGTTCCGGGTGGAGGACCACATCGGTTGGATCGTGCGCGATCCCGGAATGGACCTGGTGTTCGGCGGAAGCTGGGGTTCCCGTCAGCTCTACATCTGGGACACGGAAGGCCGGCTGGTGGATCAGTGGGAGAACCCTGGCCACTTCGTCGACTACCAGGATGCCCAGCTCCTCGGTCCGGGACTTCTGCTGTGCAGCGGGATTTCCCTGTTGCCGCAGGTTGATGGTGGTGTCCTTGAACTCGGAGGGCTGGCCCTGGTGGAACCGCTGCGGCAAAGAATCACGTGGGACGTGCCCATCGGCGTGTTCAGCGGCGCCGGTCACGTCATCACCCGCAACCCTGTCACCGTCACTGCGGATGAATCCGGGCTGCTGATTCACGCGGCGCCCGACGACGGCGACGACGACGGCGGCACGCGGATACTGAGCTACAGGATCATTTAACACGGCTGTGACAGAGCGGAAACGGGTCTTGAACCGGGCCTCGATAGCGTGGCCGCATGATCGTATCCATCATGTCCAAGGTGAGCGCCTGGATCGAAGCTGCCTACTTCTACGACGCTGCCGAGCTGGGGGCCTCCGGAGCCACTGAAACCACCCGCTACGGTTGGCTCCCGGCGCTCAGCGGTGTGGCCATTGCCGACGCCCAAGCGCGGAAAATCCGCGTCGTAGAGTAGCGAAAACCCCCGGGATTCCGGGGTTCTTACGTGGCCAAATGTCTTGTTGAACACACTATTCGTTGACGGCGTGTACTATGCCCTAAACTGCTTCACTGAGGTGCCTGAAATGGCACTATGCAGCAACGAAAGTGAACCACACCAATGGCTACCGATTACGACGCCCCACGCAAGACCGAAGAAGAGTCTCCCGCCGAATCGCTCGAGGCCCTTCAGGCATCGCGCGGCTCCGGTGCCCAGACTGCTGTCATCGACATCGACGAGAACGACACAGCCGAGGGCATCGATCTTCCGGGCGCCGATCTGTCCGGCGAAGAACTAACCGTCATCGTTGTCCCGGAGCAGTCCGATGAATTTACGTGTTCATCGTGCTTCCTGGTCCGTCACCGCTCGCAGATCGCGCTGGAAAAGAACGGCCTCAAGTACTGCCGCGACTGCGAAGGCTAAACCCCGCACGCAAATCAGCCTCGCACGACTGGAATCCAGCAACCCCAAACCAGTCGGGCGGGGCTTTTGCATGCGATGGGCCACCGCTCCGACGTCGTTATCCGTGATAACGAACAGAGGCGCGAGACGGCGCCGAAACCCCGGAAAACCGCGGAAAGCAGACCGTTGAATCACGTCCTCGTGACCCTTCGCGAAGCCTGTTAACAGTTGGGCGCCGAAGCGGATACGAAGCTCTCTCAAGGGGCCGGACGCTCCTACGCTTGAGGTATCGGATCGCTCAAGAATTCAAGGGGAGTGGGCCCAAGTGAGAAGGTTTTACGCGTGGTTGGCAGCTTTGGTAGTGGCCGCCGGGCTTGGTCTAGTGGTTCCAGGGGAAGCGTCGGCAGCCCCGTATTGCGGGATCGCGTGGGGATCGTTGGCGAAGTCAAACCCCGCGCTGACCCAAGCGCAAGTGGTGAATGTCCGGACGGGGCAGCAACCGTGCTTTGACCGCCTGGTGATCGACCTGAATGGCGCCGTTGCCGGCTATTCAATCCGCTACGTTCCACAAGTACTCCACGATGGCTCGGGACTTCCCGTCGAGCTGAGGGGCAATGCGTTCCTGCAAGTCACGGTCAACGCCCCCGCCTATAGTTCCAGCGGCAATGCCACGTACAACCCGGCCGACAAGAACGAGCTCACGAACGTCTCGGACTACAAGACTTTCCGGCAAGTGGCCTTCGCGGGCAGCTTCGAGGGATACACGAGCCTTGGCCTGGGTGTCCGCGCCCGGCTCCCCTTCAGGGTCTTCACGCTGGCCGGTCCGGGAACGGGATCGCGGCTGGTGATCGACGTCGCGCACATGTGGTGAAGCAACTACAACAGAAGCCCTGCTCCGGGTGATGCCGGAACAGGGCTTCTGCCACGCTGAGAGTTGCCCGGTTATTCGGGAACCACGAGGGCCGGTGTGTCCTTGCGAAGGGTTTCGCCGCGGAAGAAGCCGGGACGGACGCGGGCCATGATCACCATGACCACCGCTCCGAGGGCCAGGATGCCCACGCCGATGATGAACACGAGGCCGACGCCGAAAATCTCGGAACCGCTGCCGAAGTCGGGGGACCAGCTGTCCACCGCCGTCTGGATGAAGACGAGGGTCAGAACCACGCCGCCGATCACCGGGAAAAGCAGCCGCATGAAGAAGTTGCGGACGCTGCTGAATACGCTATGCCGGAAGTACCAAGCGCAGGCAAAGGCGGTCATTCCGTAGTAGAAGCAGATCATCAAGCCCAGAGCCAGGATGGTGTCGTTGAGGACGTTCTCGCTGACAACCTTCATGATGGCGTAGAACCCGCCGGAGATAGCCCCGGCCATGATGGTTGCGAATCCGGGGGAACCGAAGCGCTTGCTCACGGAGGAGAACTTCTGCGGAAGGGCGCCGTAGTGACCCATGGCGAGAAGGCTTCGGGCGGGAGAGGCCATAGTGGACTGCAGGGACGACGCTGTGCCTGCGAGTACGGCCAAAGACATGAGGATGGCCAAAGGACCCATCACAGGGGACGCCAACGCGGCGAAGATATTGGACTGGTTGTCCGGGTTGTTGAGCCCGATGCCGTCCCCACCAACGCCAGCCACCATCATGGTTGCGACGATTACGGCGACGTAGAGACCCAGCACTGCGATCGCCGTCGTGGTGCCCGCCTTGCCGGCAGTACCCTTGCCGCCCTTGGTCTCTTCGTTGACCGTCAGG
Organism: Arthrobacter sp. 2RAF22; assembly: GCF_052115325.1. Taxonomy (NCBI): domain Bacteria; kingdom Bacillati; phylum Actinomycetota; class Actinomycetes; order Micrococcales; family Micrococcaceae; genus Arthrobacter; species Arthrobacter sp. 2RAF22. The sequence continues at coordinate 85,654 of NZ_JBFRGL010000002.1, forward strand.
CAGACGTCCCAGCCCCAGTAGACGAAGACCGCGAGGGACATGCCGGCAGCGAACTGCTCAAAGCTGCTGATCTTCGTGGGGTCGAACCAGTCCCAACTGAAGGCGATAGCCGTTGGGGTGTCGCCGGAGGAGGCATGGGTGAGGGCCATGACGATGAACACGCCCAAGACCACTACCTGGAATCCCACCATGGCGTACTGCACGAGTTTGGTAGCGTGAAGTCCCCGGTAGCTGACCCAGACAGCCAGTGCCACGAAGGCCAGGCATGTGGCGATGTTCAAGGCTTTGTTGGAAGTGAGGTCGGCAAGATCGGGGTTGCCGAAAACCTGGGCGAGAAAGAGGTAGAAGAAGTCCACCGCGACGCCTGCCAGGTTGGAAAGGACGATGATGTTCGCGGCAAGCAGCCCCCAGCCGCCCATCCATCCGATGAAGGGGCCGAAAGCCTTGGTTGCCCATGTGAAGGTGGTGCCGCTGTCCGGCGAGTCTGCGTTGAGCTCCCGGTAGGCGAACGCCACGAGGATCATCGGGATGAAGGCGACGATGAAAATCGCGGGGAGTTGCAGGCCTACCGCGTTGACCGCCGGGCCCAGTGAGCTGGTCAGGCTGTACGCGGGCGCCACGGAAGAAATACCAAGGACGACGACGGCGAGGAGCCCCAGCTGCCCCGTCTTGAGTCCTTTGCCGCTGATGCCGTGCTCGGTGCCGGCGGGATCGTGGGCCTCCACGGTTTTCCTGGCGCTTGGGCGGGTTATTTGAGTCATGTGCTTGGCTCTTTCTAGATGGGCCGAAGGTTGTTGCTGGGTGTTGCAGTGAAAGCCGTCTGCGGGGTCATCGAAGCTGATGGCGGGCGGGGGAGGTTGGGGCGCCCGGGTAGGTGGTGCACATCATGATGGCTGTTCTCCGGTGAGACGGGAGTCACTAAATGAATGACGTTCATTTAGTATGGACGGGGAGAAGCCCTGGCGCAAGTGGTTTGACCAAACAATTTTGGTTCGGAGTGGAACTTCTGAGCGAGCGTCGGCCGGAAACGGCCCAAAAATGAGCGAGCGTCTGCCGGAAACGGCCCAAAAGTGAGCGAGCGTCGGGGGAGGCCAAGCGGGTTTAGCGAGCCGCGATCCCGCGATCCTGGGATCCCCGCGGCTCAAGAAGGGACGCTCGCTCACATATGGGGCCAAAAGCGGTGACGCCCGCTCAGATCATCTGAGCGAGCGTCAGGGGAGGCGTGCTGCTTAGGAGCTCAGCTCGGCCCGGAGGGGGTATTCCTTGCTATCGAGGAGAAGCTGCGTGCAGCGTCCGGTTTCCGGGTTCAGCACGATCGGGGCCGCGAGATTTACCGTGGTCTTCTCCGGGCTCGGGTTGACCACCACCAACGTGGTTGCCAGCTCAGCCCGGTCCAGGCCGAGGTCGTCCAGTGTCGAGCGGGGGATGGCGGGCTCGTAGCCCGGAACGTACACCACGGCCTCGGCCAGGAACATCCGGATCCGCGGGCTCGCCGACTCCATCGCGTAGAGCCCGGGGGCGCCGTCGATTCCCCGCAAGGCGAAGCCGCCGGAAGCTTCAAGCCCGGGCATGGGCGCGGTGAAGCTCAACGCCCGGAAAGCCTGTGCGGTGCTCATTTCAGGAAATCCATGAGCGTGGGCTGGAGCGTCTTGGCGGTGACCGCGAGGGCAACCTGGTAGTTGGTTTCCTGCAGCTTCAAGTCCATGACGACCTTTCCGATGTCTGCGTCTTCAATTCCGGAGCGCTGTGCGTCCAGCGAGGCCTTTAGTCCGTCGACGGAGTCCTGGGCGCGCATGAGCTTGGTCTGCCTGGCACCGACGTCCGCGCGTCCGTTGACAACCGACTTGATCTTGTCGCCGATCGCCGTCAAACGCCCGCTGACATCCGCGCCGGAGCGGATATCGGCGACGACGTTGCTCACCAAAGCGAAGACGGAGCCGGCGCCGTCACCGAAGATCGCACCGCCGTCGGCGTCTACCCGCACCGTCTGTGTCGCGTCAATCCGTCGTTCCACTGTGCTGCCTGGCGTTCCGTTGAAGACCGGTGGCGCGGCGTTGCTGAACGCGCCGGCGGAATCGGAACTCCCGGCGAAGACATTGCGGCCCAGGTACTGCGTGTTCGCCTGGGCCAGGAGGTCCTTGTTGAGGCCTTCGATTTCGACGGCGATCGCCTCCTTGGCGTTGCTGTTCAGGGAACCGTTGGCAGCCTGGACCGTGAGGTCACGGACCCGGTTGAGGATGTTGGTGGCCTGCCCGAGGGCGGAATCGGCGGTGGTCAGCCAGCCATTGCCGTCGTCGATGTTGTTCGAATATTGTCCGGCGGCACTGAGCTGGCTTTTCGTGGCGAGCAGGTTCGCCGTGGCCGCGGGATCGTCGGAGGGCCTGGTGATGTTCTTGAGGTTGCTGGCCTTGTCCTGCAGCGCGGCGAGCTTGGCCTGCCCGGCCTGCAGGTTCAGTTGCGCGGCCGCGGACATCGTTTGGTTCGTTACACGGTTCAGCATGGCTTACCTTCCCACCAATCCGGTGTGGTTGATCAGGACGTCGAGGGCTTCATCCACGGCCGTCATGGCCCGGGCAGCCGCCTGGTAGGCGTGCTGGTTGCTCAGGAGGCTGATGTTCTCCTCGTCGAGGCTGACGGACGCACCGGAGGAACGCTGCCCGACGGCGGCTGTGCTCGCCGCATCGGCGAGCTGCTGATGCTGCTGTGCCGATTGGGACGTCGTGCCGATCCCTGTGACGATTCCGGACCACAAGGCATCAGGGGATCCTTGCCCGGTGCCGATTTGGGCAACGGCGTCGGCGATTTTGCCATCGAGGGCGCCGGAGCCGGGGCTGCCGGTGGCGATTCCCGCGGCGCTCGTCGGGACAACGCTGAGGGACAGGGCCGCCGGGGCGCCAGGGGTGGTTGCGAAGAAATCGAGATTTGAGGCGCCGGTGGTGGACTGCCCGGTGCGGTGCACGGCGTTGACGTCGTTCATGAGTTTGGTGGCGAAGGCGTTGTAGGATGCGGCGGCCTCGGAGATGGCCCCTCCCGCGCCTCCCGCCGTGGCGGGGGCAAGGAGGGAGACGGCGCCGGCGAGTTTTCCGCCGTCGAGTGAAACCGCCACACCGGGGCGATTGGCCCATTCCAGCTGGACGGGTCCTCCCAGCGCCAATGTCGAGCCCGGTGCGCCCATGCTCGCCTGGCCGCCCAGCATGAGCTCGCGGTGCGACGTGCCCGAGACGATGGCGTTGCCGCCCACGAAGACATCCACCGTGCCGTCGGCGTTGTCCCGGGCAGTTCCGCCAGCCAAGGAAGCAATGGTTTCAACCACCTTGTTTCGGGCATCGATGATCTCGTTGGCTGAGCCGCCCGAGGCTGTGACGGAACGGATCGTCGCGTTGAAGCCGGCCACCTGGGCTGCGGCATCGTTCAGGGTTGCGACGGTACTTTGGGCTTCTCCTCGTATCCGGGTCCACTGGGAATCCAAGGCCTTGTATCCCGCCGACACCGCATTGGCAACGGTGGTGCCGGCTTGCAGCAGCACGCCGGCCGGGGCTGCTTCGCCTGGGTGGTTGGAGACGCCCTGCCACGAGGACCAGAAGGTCTGCAACGCCGTCGATATTCCGGCGGGACCGGGCTCGTTCAGCGAGCCTTCGAGTTGCTGGAGTTGGGTGGACCGATAGCCGGCGTAACCGGCCTGGGCCGCGCTGGAGCGAACCCCGGCATCGAGGAAGCTGTTGCCCAGGCGGGCGATTCCGTCCACCGACACGCCCTGACCGGCCTGGGCACCCGCCGTGAAGAGGCCCGTGCGCGCGGGTGCGCCGACGGCGGATAGCTCGATCCGCTGCCTGGTGTACCCGTCAGTGCCGGCGTTGGCGATGTTCTGTCCGGCAACGTTGATGCCCTGCTGCGCCGCGGTGAGGCCCAGGTAGGCCGTATTGAGTCCGCCGAATGTGCTCACTGCTGTGTCCTTTGGGTGATCCGGGCCTTGAGGTGATCCGGCCTTTGCATGTCCGTCTACGTTTGATGAGTTTCGGTCAGAATTGCTGGTCGAAAAGGCGGGACGGGGTTGAGTCTGCTGTCCCGCTTTGGGAACCGGTCCGCCCGTGGGAGTCGTACGTCCCGGCCGCCGGTTTCAGGTCCGCCATGGTTTCCTGGGTGGAGCGGACGGCGGCGCGAAGGAACTGCTCGTTCGAATCACGCAGCTCCTTGATGGCCGCGGTTTGCTGCTGCATCGCGTTCAGGTGCGCGGACAGGACATCAGCCCAGGCCTCTTCCGGGGCCGCTGTGACCAGCTCGCCCAGTGAAGACTCGGCAGGCAACCCCCATTGCTCTGCCACGGCCGCCACTTCCACCGCCCTTGCAAGCCCGGCCTTGGACAGGTGCCCCAGGACCTGCTCCACTTCCCGGGTGCCATGCGGCAACCAACGGGATTTGCCCGCCGTGAGGAGCAGTTGCTCTTCCTCCAGCTTGAATGTCAGCAGATCCAGTAGCTCACGTTCTCGCCACAGCAGGGCCGACAGTTCATGGATGGCCATGTCGGGTCAACTCCAGTTCCGGGTTGGTTTTTCGGGTGCGTTGCCGCGGGAAAACACTTCCCCTGTGCCTTCGCCGCGCTGAAAACAACTATCGGCTGCCGCGGCCCATGCGTTAGGCGTTGTTTATGCATGATTTATTCGCTTTGTCCAGTCAAGCGACGCGCGGCGGATCTTGAGGCCTGTGGCAAATTTTCCTGCGGCGTTTTGCTAACCAAAGGGGACCGCCGTTCCGATAACCAGAAGTGACAGGCCACGGACGGCCTGGAAGTACCAGCAGACCCAATCATGGAGGAATACATCATGGGCATGGCAATCAACACAAACCTGATGGCGAACAACGCTTACGGCAACCTCAACCGCACGCAGAACGACGTGTCCAAGTCGATGGAGAAGCTTTCCAGCGGCCTGCGCATCAACCGTGCAGCTGACGACGCAGCAGGCCTGGCAATTTCGGAAGGCCTCAAGTCCCAGGTCAGCGGCTCGGCAGTCGCCGCCCGCAACGCCCAGGACGGCATCTCGGTCATCCAGACCACTGAAGGTGCACTGACCGAAGTCCACTCGATCCTCCAGCGCATGCGTGACCTCGCTGTCCAGGGCTCGAACGACACCAACAACACCGCTTCCCGTGCGGCGATCAAGGGTGAAGGCGACTCGCTCGGCAAGGAACTGGACCGCCTCACGCAGTCCACTCAGTTCAACGGCATCGATCTGCTTAAGGGTGCGGCTGGAAACAGCGGCGCGTCCCTGAACATCCAGGTCGGCACCGGCGGCAGCGCCAACGACAAGATCGCCGTCAACCTCGGCGACGTCGCAACCGCCGTCGGAACCGGCGCTACCGGCCTCTCCGGCGCCGCGGGTGCTGCAGGCTTCAAGGTGGACACGAGCGCCAACGCCCAGCTGACCATCGCTGCCGTTGACACGGCCATCGCGGCCGTTTCCGCCCAGCGCGCCGACCTGGGTGCAACCCAGAACCGTCTGGAGCACGCCACGAAGACCCTCCAGGTCTCCGGCGAAAACCTGCAGGCAGCCGAGTCCCGCATCACGGACACGGACATGGCTTCGGAAATGGTCAAGTACACCAAGGCCAACATCATGTCCCAGGCCGGCACCGCAATGCTGGCCCAGGCCAACCAGTCCGGCCAGGGCGTTCTCTCGCTCCTGCGCTAAGACCTTCCGGTAGCTGACCGGTAATCAGCGAATGGCGGCCAGGACGGGAACACACCCCTGGCCGCCATTCGCGTCCGGACCCCGCCGACGTAACCAACACATCCGGAAGGACCAAACGTGGCAAGCTCGATCGACGGCCTCGCCAGCGGCTTGAACACCACCTCCATCATTGATTCGCTCATGGCGGTGGAAGCACAACCGCAGACACTTCTGAAGACGAAGCTTGCGTCGGACCAGACAATGATTTCGACGCTTCAATCGCTGAACTCGAAGCTGTCGTCACTGAAAGACCTCGCAAGCGGCGACTCGGCCGTGAACGCCTTGAACCTGTTTAGCGCCACCACGACTTCCCCGTCGATCACTGCGACGGCGACCACCTCCGCGACCGCGGGCTCAATCGACGTCACCGTCACCCAGCTGGCCCAGAGCCAAGTGGACGTCACCGCGGCCATGAGCAACTGGCCCACCGACGGCTCGGGTGCACCGGCACACCTGACGCTCGTCGACTCCACGGGAAAACAGACTGAAATCACGCCTGCATCTACCTCCCTTGACGACGTCGTGACGGCGATCAACGCGGCGTCCGGCCCGGCCCGGGCCGTAAAGGTCCCGGCAGGCAACGGAACCTATCGCCTTCAACTGACGGCGGCCACTTCAGGTGCGGTTGGAGCGTACAGCGCCTACCAGGGCACGGCAGCGCAAGTGAGCGCGGGCACCGCGACCGACCTGATGGCTGACCCCTCCGCCGCCGTCGTCAAGGCCGCCCAGGATGCCAAAGCGACGCTGTATGCGGGGACTCCGGCAGCGCAGACAATCACGTCCGGAACCAACACCTTCACTGATTTGCTTCCCGGTGTGTCAGTGGCGGCCTCCGCCGTCACTGCCGGACCGGTGACCGTGAACATTGCCAGTGACTCCGCGGGGATCACCAAAAAGGCCGGGGATCTGGTGAACGCCGTCAATGACGTCCTCGGCTTCGTCTCCATTTACAGCGCCGTGACCCAGACGACCGACGCCAACGGCGCCTCCGCAGCCAGTGGCGGCATCTTCAGCGGCAACAGCGGCGTCCGCTCGGTCAACGACCAAGTCTTCTCCGCCGTGTCCATGCCCGTGAACGGGAAGTCTCCCTCCGAATACGGAATCAACGTCACCAGGGATGGAAACTTCACGTTTGACGCGGCCAAGCTCCAATCGTCCTTGGCTTCGGATCCCGCCGGGACGCAGGCAGCGCTCCAGACCATTGCATCCCGCGTGTCCGACGCAGCAACCAGCGCTACCGATCCGTTCAGTGGTTCGGTAACCGCCCTGATCAAGGGGCAACAATCCGAAGTGACCGACCTCGGGAGCCAGATCTCTGACTGGGACCAGCGTTTGGCCTCCAGGCGGCAGACCCTGCAAACGACGTACAACGCCATGGAAGTTGCCCTTGGCCAACTCAACGCCCAGCAATCATGGCTCACCGGCCAGATTGCCGGCCTCTCGAGCTCGACGAAGTAAGGAGCGTAACGCATGACCTCCACAGCCCTCCGCGCCAGCCAGCTTTCCCGGTACAACGACGACGCCGTCCTGTCGGCTCCGCCGGCCAGGCTCCTCACGATGCTTTATGACCGGCTGCTCCTGGACCTGAACCGCGCCCAGTTCGCCCAGGAGAATGCCAACTGGGGTGTCGCAAGCGAGAACCTGTTGCATGCCCAGTCGATCGTCACCGAGCTGTCCTCCACCCTGAAGACCGATGTGTGGGACGGGGCACCCGGGCTGCTGAGCATCTACCAGTACGCGATGGAAGCGATGATCGGCGCAAACATCTACCGCGACGTCAACCGGACCAAAGAATGCATTGTGCTCCTGGAACCGCTCCGGCAAGGCTGGCACGACGCCGCTTCGCAGCTGCCTGTCCAGGCGACGGTATCCGGGCCGGCACGGACGAACGGCACACTCGGTGTCGGCTGATCCTGTGCAGGCATGGTCCGGAATCCTGGACCGGCTTGAAGCGGACATCGCCTTGGCCGTCTCCGGCGGCGAGCCCGAGGCATGGAATCCGCCCGCCGCGGACGAGGCCGGGCCGCTGCCTGAGGAGCTGGCGGACACAGCACGCCGGATACTGGACGCGCAGTTGGAGTCGATGGCGATGCTCGGCAAGGTCCGCAACGACGCCCTCGCCCACTTGGACGCGCTCAGCACGGTCCCGGACAGCCAAAGTTCCGCGCGCCCGCTGTTCCTGGATGTGCGGGGCTGAAGAGAAAGTATTGAAAACAATCGCTCATCGGCTAACGGATGCCACATGCTTGCCGATGGTGGAAGTTGAGCAGGGATTGCTCGATGCACGGCCACGGATCGGCCTCTTCATACTATTCGCGAAGGTAGGCCGTCGTGTTCGAGTCAGTGACTTCCGTTGCCCTTGGTAGCGCCCTGGACGGGCTCTCATTGCGCCAGCGCACCATCGCCAACAACATCGCCAACGTCAACACACCGAACTACCACGCCAAAAGGGTCCAGTTCGAAGACGCGCTTGCGGCCTCGGTGAGCGCCGGAGACGGGCAGGCCACGGCTTCCGTCACTACGTCCCAGGAACCCACCCAGCTCAACGGCAACAACGTCAACCTGGACACCGAAACCCTCTCGAACGTAGACACCGTCCTGCGCTACCAGTTCGCCTCCCGTGCCATCGGCGAACAATTCACCGCCCTACGCACGGCCCTGAGGACCAGCTGATGACTTTCGACGCGATCGGGATTGCCGGCTCCGCCCTGACTGTCCACCGCAAATGGCTCGATGCAGTCTCGGACAACCTGGCCAACATTAATACCGCCACCCGCACCAGCGGCAAGGCGTTCCAAGCCCGCTACGTCGAAGCCGCCGAGGGCAGCGATGGAACCGGCGTGTACGTCAAGAGCACTCCGCAAGGCAGTGCGACCGGCAGGCTCGTGTATCAACCGGACCATCCGCTTGCCGATGCCCAAGGCTATGTCCGTTACCCGGACATCGACCTCGCCGAACAGATGGGTGCCCTGATTGTGGCGCAACGCGGCTACCAGGCCAACGCCCAAGTGGTCGACCGGGCCCGTGAGACGTACCAGGCAGCGCTTGAGATAGGAAAATCCTGATGGCTTTGGACCCGATCGGCGCAATTCAAGGCGGCGGGGGACTTTCCGTGCAGGGCGTCACCGGCACCGGCTACCTGGGCGGCGCCGGCAACGTAACCGGAGTCGCGGGAACTTCGGACGGCAACGGCTTTGCGACGGCGCTGACTGGTGCCGTGGACAACCTCCAGTCACTGCAGTCGACGTCGAACCAGGTGGCCGTGTCCGCGGTAACGGGCAACCTTGACGATATCCACAAGGCGACAATCGCTGCCACCCGCGCCCAGATCACCATGGAGCTTGTCTCCACAGTGCGGAACAAGGGCGTTGACGCGTTCAACGAGATCATGAGGATGCAGGCCTGATGCCTCCACAGATTGCCGCCTTCTTCCGCAAGATGGGCGATGGATTCAAGGGGTTCACGGCAGGGCAGCGCACCATCGCCATCATCGGCATCGCCGTCCTGGTGCTCGGCGGAGTGGCCCTGTCAGCATGGTTGGGCAAGCCGTCCTACTCGCCGTTGTTCTCCGGTTTGAAGGACACGGATGCCAACGGGATCGTGGAGCAGCTGCGCAAGGACAATGTCCCGTACGAGCTCAGCAACGGCGGTTCCACCATCCTCGTCCCCGACGACAAGGTCAACGACGAACGGCTGAAAGCCGCCGCGGCCGGTCTTCCGGCGGCCGCGGCCACCGGCTATTCGCTGCTCGACAAGCTCGGCGTAACCTCGTCCGAATTCCAGCAATCGGTTACCTACAAACGCGCGCTCGAGGGTGAACTCGCCACCACCATCCAGGCCATGGACGGCGTGAAGACAGCCGCCGTGCAGTTGGCCCTTCCGGCCAAAACGGTGTTCGTTGACAAGGCTCCGGACGCGACGGCATCAGTGTTCGTGGAAACACAGCCGGGCATCACCCTGTCCGCCGATAAGGTCCAGGCGATCGTGCACTTGACGTCCGCCGCGATCGAAAACCTGAAGCCGACGAACGTGACCGTGGTGGATTCCCAGGGCAACGTCCTCTCCACGGTGGGAGGCGGAGCCACGGGCTCCTCCTCCAAGCAAGCCGCCGACTACCAACAGCGCACCTCCGATTCGGTGAAGGCTGTACTCGATAGGGTTGTGGGACCGGGCAACGCCACCGTCGCCGTCGCGGCCGACGTGACCGCCGAGTCCGCGCAGCAGCGCAGCGAGACGTTCTCCACCGCCAAGGATGCCGCTCCGCTCAGCGAGACCACCAAGACCGAGAAGTACACGGGAACCGGCGGCGGCGCCTCCGGTGTCCTTGGCCCGGACAACATTGCCGTGCCGGGCGGCACCAACGGCAACGGAACGTTCGATTCCAGCGACACCACCAAGAACAACGCCGTCAACAAAGTCACCGAAGACCGCACCATTCCGCAAGGCGCCGTGAAACGCCAGACCATCTCGGTGGCCATCAACCAGTCGGCGGCGGCCGGTCTCAACGTCAACTCGGTCAAGGCCCTCGTTACTTCCGCGGCCGGCGTCGATCCCGCCCGCGGCGACGTGGTGACAGTCGAAGTGCTGCCCTTCAGTACCTCGGCCGCAGACGCGGCGGCCCAGGCACTGGGCGCGGCCAAATCGCAAGCCGACGCCAAGCAACAGTCGGATTTGATGAACACGCTCATTCTCGCGGGCAGCATCCTGCTGGCAGTCGTAGCGCTGATCGTGCTCGTGCTGATCCTCCTGCGGCGCCGGCAGCACCGCGAACCGGTTGACCTTGGCGAACGCCTTGACTACGAGATGCTGCCTGAAGCGGTCTCCACCCCGGCGCTCGAAGGACCGCCCGCCACCTCGGCGATCGAACTGCCGCCGGTTCATCCGGTCCCGGCGTTGCCGATGCCAGGCGCTGAGGCTCTCGACGGCGAACGGCGGCGGGCACAGATTGAAGCCATGGTTGCCGAGAACCCCGCCCGGACCGCCGATTACCTGCGCGGGCTTATGGATGAAAGGCAGTCCGTATGAGGGTGGGGGAGTTGGACGTAGGAGGCTTGACCGGCGCCCAGAAGGTGGCGGTGGTGCTCATGCAGATGAGCCCTACCAGCGCAGCGTCCGTCATGACCCAGTTCTCCGAATCCGAGGCCGAGGACATCGCCGCCGAGATCGTACGCTTGCGCCGCGTTTCCTCATCCGTGGCAGACCACGTCATGACGGAATTCCACGACCTTGCGGTCAGCGGACGCCGGACGGCCCGCGGCGGCCAGGAATTCGCCGTCGGGCTCCTGGAAGCGTCCTTCGGTGCGGACAAAGCGGCCGGTTTCATGGACCGTCTCGCCTCCACGATGGCCGGGAAGTCCTTCGAATTCCTGGAAATGATGGATTCCGGCCAGCTGTTGGCCCTCATCGACGGCGAGATGCCGCAGACCATCGCCTTGATCCTGGCGCATTTGCGGCCGGGCAAGGCTTCCGCGGTCATGGCCGGCTTGGGCGACGTGCAACGCAGTGAGGTGGCCCGCTGCATAGCCACGATGGGATTGGCTTCGCCGGAGGCCGTGGGCATCGTGGCCGAAACGCTCAAGGTTCGTGCCGGAGCCGTCATGTCGCAAAGGAAGTCGAGCGAGATTGTCGGCGGCATCCAGCCACTCGTCGACATCATCAACCGTTCCGACGTCAACACCGAACGTTCCGTGCTGGAAGGCCTGGAAACCCTCGATCCGGAACTGGCCACGGAAGTGCGCGCCCGGATGCTGACCTTCGTGGACATCGTGAAATTGGAACGGCGCGACATCCAGCAGATCCTTCGTGGCGTCAATGCCGAAGTGCTCGCTGTCGCCATGAAGGGTGCCCCTGCCGTGGTTCTCGACGCCGTGCGCACCAACGTGTCCGGCCGCAACCTCGAAATCCTGGAAGCCGAAATGGCTTCCGCCGGGCCGGTGCGCGCCTCCCAGGTTGAAGAAGCCCGGGCAGAGATTGTCCGTTCCATCCGTGAGCTGGAAGCCGAAGGCGCCATCGTGGTCCGACGCGGCGAGGAAGACGACTATGTCTACTGAGGCTGAATTCCAGAGGGTGGTCTTCCCGGACATCCAACCAGCCGCGAGGTCGCGCAAAGTGGACCGGGGATACACCCAGGGACACGCGGCGGGCTACACGGCCGGGATCCAGGCTGCGGCCGCGGAACAGCGCCGCCTTCGCGAACAATTCGAGGCCGAACACCGCGCAATGCTCGACGCCGGGCAGCTGGCTGTGGAGCAAGCTGTCCGAGCGCTCGAGGCGGCGGCCGCAGCGTCCCGGCAGCACCGCGGTGCCGTGCTGGAGGAAGCGCAGGACGTGTTGGCGGCCAGCGCGATCGAGCTCGCGGAAGCCATTCTGGGTTACGAACTCAACGACGGCGATAATACCGCCCGCGCCGCGTTGGCCCGGGCTCTGGCAACGGTTTCAGACGTGCAAGCGGTGACCACGGTCCGCCTCCACCCGGCGGACCTGGCCGCGCTGTCCGCCGTCGACGTCGGGAACGTGGCCGGCGTCGAACTCAAGGCCGATCCCGCCCTGGACCCGGGCGATGCGATTGCGGAATATCCGCAGGGTTGGCTCGACGCCCGGCTCAGCACCGCAGTGCACAGGGCCAAGGCAGCCCTGCTGGGGAAAGACGCATGAGCGGCATCAACTACCGGCCGCACGCGGGCCGTTTCCGCGCAGCCCTCGCCGCCGCGGCGCCGCAGCGCGTGGGTACCGTGACGTCCGTCCTCGGCCTTGGCCTGGAGGTCTCCGGACTGGACTGCGCGGTGGGGGACCTGGTGACCGTGGGCGAGGCGCCCGGGCTCGACGCCGAAGTGGTCGCCTCGGTCAGTGGCGCTGTCCGCTGCATGCCGCTGGGACGGTTGACCGGAGTGGCCGCGGGAGACCCGGCCCGTTCCAAGGGCGCTCCGATCCTGGTCCCCACCGGCCGTGGCCTCTTCGGACGGGTACTCGATGGGCTCGGGCGTCCGATCGATGGCAAAGGCCCGATGCCCGCGAGTCCTATGGTCCCTTTGGACAACGAAGCCCCGTCGGCCATGCACCGTGCCCGGGTGGACACTCCGCTCCAGACCGGCGTCCGCGTCCTGGACACCATGGCCACTCTTGGCCGAGGCCAGCGCATGGGGCTGTTCGCGGGCTCGGGGGTCGGCAAGTCCTCGCTGTTGTCCATGATCGCCCGCGGAACGGATGCCGAAGTGTCCGTCATTGCCTTGGTGGGGGAGCGCGGACGTGAAGTTCGCGAGTTCCTGGAAGACGACCTCGGCCCCGAAGGCCTGGCCCGTTCCGTGGTGGTCGTTGCCACGTCCGACGAGCCTGCCCTGATGCGCCTGCGCGCCGCCGTCACTGCCACCCGGATTGCCGAATCCTTCCGCGAAGCCGGCAAGGACGTCGTCCTCATGATGGATTCACTGACCCGCGTGGCCATGGCCCAGCGCGAAATCGGCCTCTCCGCCGGTGAGCCGCCCGCTACCCGCGGCTACCCGCCGTCGACCTTCTCCGTTCTGGCCCGGCTCCTGGAACGCGCCGGCACCGCCGAGACCGGATCCGTGACCGGTATCTACACAGTGCTGGTGGACGGCGACGACCACAACGAACCGATCGCCGACGCCGCCCGCTCGATCCTCGACGGACACGTGGTCCTGGACCGGAAGCTCGCCGTCACGGGGCACTTTCCCTCGGTGGACGTCCTTGGCTCGGTGTCCCGCGTGGCCTCCAAGGTCAACTCGGCCGATCGCACGGCGCTCGCGGCATCCCTTCGCAGGGTCCTCGCCGCGCGGCGCAGCGCCCAGGACCTGATCGACGTCGGCGCCTACCACCGTGGAAGCAATTCCTTGGTTGACGCGGCCCTGGACCACGAAGCTGCCATCAACGGGTTCCTGCAGCAAAGCATGGACGAATCCACCCCGTACAGCGAGTCCTGGCCGGAACTCTTCCGCCTCTCAGCAAGCCTCGAAGGAGCCGCGTGAACCGTCAATTCTCCCTGGCCGGGTTGTTGCGCTTGCGCCAGACGCAGCAGGATGCCGCCGCCAGTGGACTGGCCCGTGCCAACTCCCGGTCCGCGTCCCTGCGATCCCGCCGAGCCACCGCCCGGGAGGAACTGGCAGAGTCCGCCGGAGGCGCCGGAAGCTCCGCATCTCTTTTGGCCATCGCGGCCGCCCGGGCGTCCGCGCAAAGCATGTTGGCCGAGCTTGACGCCTTGTCCGCCAGTGCCGAGGCTGAAGCCGCCGCGGCCCGCGCGGAATATACCGAAGCCAAGCGCCGCGCAGTAGGACTCGAGAAGCTCGAAACCCGGCACGGCGCCGCATTTGAGGCTTCGGCGCTGCGCGCTGAGCAAGGCGTGCTGGACGAGATCGCGTCCTCCGCGTGGCACCGGAAGGCCACCTCGTGAGCGTGACCGAGGCCATCGGGCGCATCCAGAGCATCGAGTCGATGTTGCAGCAACTCAGCCAAGGCATCCGCCCTCAGGCAACTGCCGCGAGCACCACCGCTTCCACTGCCGCGGGCGCGGCCACTTCCACCGACTCGGCGTCCTTCGCGCAAGCGCTGAGCTCCGCCGTCGGGGAATCGGCGACGCCGGACGTGAGCCAGCTAGCTTCTTCCTTGGGGCTCGGCGGCAGTGCCGCCCTCTCCGGCATCGCGGGCGCGCTTTCGAATGCCGGTACAGGCACGGCCACCGGCGCTGTCACGGGCGACGCCGTGGTGGCCGACGCCAAGAAATACGTGGGTGTGCCCTACGTCTGGGGCGGCACGAACCCGGCGGTGGGCATGGATTGCTCAGGCTTCGTGCAGCGCGTCTTCAAGGACCTCGGCGTTGATCTGCCGCGCGTCGTCAGCGACCAGATGCGGCAAGGCACTCCCGTGGCATCCTTGGCCCAAGCCAAGCCCGGCGACCTGTTGGTGAGTTTCGGCGGCGAACACATTTCCATCTACCTCGGCAACGGCAAAGCGATCGACGCGCCCGTCCCCGGCCAGACCATCCAGATCCGCGATGCGTGGGAACAGCAGTCCAATCTGACTGCGATCCGCCGGATTGTCCCCGCGGGAGGCTCGTGATGCCGTTGCCACTCTCTGTTGCGGCAGTTCCGCGTCCGGCTGTTCCCGGCTCTTCGCCCGTGCAGCAGTCCGGCGGGGCTGCCGGGTTTGATGCCGTGATGAACGGCGTGCTGGCGTCCGACGCGAAGACCTCGCTCGGGACCGCACAACAGACCCCCGACGGCGGCGCCCAGGAAGAGCCTGCCGGCGACGGTTCCGGGCCGGTCGCCCGAGCCGCCAAACCGGAACCGTCGGAGGTCGCCAGGGACAGGGTTGATGCTGTGGGTGTGGTTGAGGCGGCTGGCGTGCCGGGTGCTGTTGTGGGCGTGGCGGGTGCTGTTGATGCGGCCGCCGCGGCTGCTGTTGCCGGTGGACTCGCGGCCGGGAACGCTGCTCCGCAGGCGAGCGGCACTGGCGTTACTGTGTCGGCCAAAGACAGTGCCGTTGACAGCGCGGTACCGGCCACAGCGGTTGCACGCACGTCGGCGGCAGCAAGACTGCCAGTCGGGATGACCGCGGGCCCCACTCAGGCGACGCCGGCTGGAACGGAGGTGGGCGCAGCTGTGCCGGCTGCGCTGCCGATCGGGAGCCTTGGTCAGAGCCCAACCCAGCCTGGTCCGATCCCGGCCAGCCCGTTGCCGGCCAGCCCGTTGCCGGCCGCTGCGCCTGCCAGCCAGATGCCCGGCGCCCTGCCCAGTAGCCCGCAGCCAACCGTCGCGCTACCCGCCGGCCCGCTCCGCGGTAACTCGCTGCCCATCAACCCGCTGACCGCCGGCCTTGAGACCGGGGTCACCGCGACCGCAGCCCAAGCAGGCGAGCCGGGCACCGCCGTCGTACTTCCCGTTGGGAAAGCCGGGACGCAGCGGGACTCGCCACCGGTCCTCGGGCAGGACAGGCCGGCCGCCGCGGCACCCGGGCTTCCCTCCGGGATTCAGGCAGGAATTCCGTTGGTGGGGCGGCCGGCGCCGCCACTTCAGGAGGCTCCTACGACAGCCGCTCCCGGCATGGCAACGCCCACTCTCCAGGCAGACCCGGCGAAGCTGCTGTCCCAAGTGTCCGCACCGCTGTTCTCGCTTGCATCGGCGGCGCCCGGCTCCCACGTGATGACCTTGAAGCTCTCCCCGGAAGACCTCGGTCCGTTGACTGTCCGGGCGCATATCGAAGGCGCAGGGGTCCGGATCGAATTGTTCGCCCCCGGAGAAGCCGGCCGTGAGGCCATACGCAGCATCCTGCCGGAACTGCGGCGTGGACTCGGCGAATCGGGCTTCGGCGCGAGCCTCGACCTGTCCGAACACAACGCTCCGGCCGATGCCGGGGCGGGCGGCTCGGACCCCCGTGACCGGCGCCCGGCCGAAAGTCCCGCCTTCCCACGGGGCAGCGACGGCGAGTCGCTCCGCCAGGCGCGGACCGCCGTCGTACTTCCCCGAAGCATTACCAGCAGCCTGGACATTCTCGTCTGATGAAGGAGAGCCAATAGTGACCATCCAAGCCATCGCGGCAAGCAACGGAGTCCAGCCCGGAACCACCGCAGCCAAACCCGCGCAGACCATGGACTCGAGCATGTTCATGTCCCTCCTGGTGACTCAGCTGAAGAACCAGGACCCGAGCGCTCCCATGGACACCAACCAGATGATGAACCAGACCGTCCAGCTGTCCATGATGGAGAAGATGACGGAACTCACGGCGGACGCCAAAGAGAGTTTTTCGCTCCAGATGCGCAGTGCCGCGGCACAGATCATCGGGCACAACGTCAGCTATGCGCTCGCCGACGGGACAAAGGGCTCGGGCGTCGCGAGTTCGGTTTCCTTCGCGGCCGGAACCCCCACGGTAGCGGTCGGGGGAGTGAACGTTCCGCTCGATTCCATCAGCGGGATGACCGCCGCCGCCACGCCAACCGCCTGACGCTCCACACCCTCGAACCACCCGAAGAAAGGCAACACCATGCTTCGTTCGCTGTACTCCGGAATCTCCGGCCTCCGTGCCCATCAGGCCATGCTGGACGTCACGGGAAACAACATCGCCAACGTGAACACGGCCGGCTTCAAGGCCTCCTCCACGCAGTTCCAGGACACGCTCTCCCAGATGACCCAGGGCGCCGGCGCCCCGCAAGCCGAGACCGGTGGCACCAACCCCGCCCAGATCGGCCTCGGGGTACGCGTGGCGGGAGTCAGCACCAACTTCAGCCAGGGTTCATCGCAGAACACCGGGCGCGCCACTGACATGATGATCTCCGGCGACGGGTTCTTCATCACCAGCAAGGCCGGACAGCAGCTCTACACCCGCGCGGGCGCCTTCGACATGGACGCGGCCGGCCGTCTGGTGAGCCCCGACGGCGGGATCCTGCAGGGCTGGTCTGCCGCCAACGGCGCCGTGAACTTGGGAGGTCCCGTTGGCCCGATCGCCCTCTCACCCAATACGACGTCGGCCGCCGTCGCCACCACCAAGGCCTCGCTGGACGGCAACCTGCCGTCCGATGCGGCCGTGGGGACCAGCGTGGAGCGCCAGGTCAAGGTGTACGACGCCGACGGCGCCTCCCGCAGCCTGACTCTGACGTTCAGCCGCTCTGCGGGAGGCTGGGATGTGGCCGGGGCCGACGCCAACGGCGCCACGGGGAACTCGACGCTCACGTTCGCGAACGGTGCGCTGACCTCGGGCGGTGCCATGACCGTCGGCGGCATCTCGGTGGACATGTCCACTGTTACCGGATTCGCCGCCATGAGCACACTCACGGTCGGCAGCCAGAACGGATCCGAGGCAGGCAAGCTGGAGTCATTCACCCTCGGCGGCGACGGCTCACTCATCGGCTCGTTCAGCAATGGCAGCAAGCAGGTTATGGCCCGCGTGGCCCTTGCCCGTTTCACCAACCCCGGCGGCCTCGAGAAATCCGGTAGCTCCACGTATGTGGCTACCGCCAACTCCGGCGCAGCCCAGTTGGGCGCCCCGGGCGACGCCGGACTCGGCACCCTGACTGCCGGGGCCCTTGAGATGTCCAACGTTGACCTCTCCCAGGAATTCACCAACCTGATCGTTGCCCAGCGCGGCTTCCAGGCGAACGCCCGCATCATCACGACGTCGGACGAGGTCCTGCAGGAGCTGACGAACCTGAAGCACTAGTGACACTGCCCGTTCACAGACAGAAGGATGGCCGGCATCCTTGGACGCCGGCCACCCTTCAGGCAGTTACTGCTTTTTAGAGTCCGGCGACCCCGTTCGGAGTGCCGACGCCCGTGGGTCCGTCCCATCCGGTCCCGGAGAGGCACCATTGGCTCGTGGAGCACGTGCCCGTTGAACCCGAGGCGACGTCATTGAATTTCCCGGAGTTCGTGTACGGAAGAGAGTTGGCCAGTGCCGAGGAGCTGCCTGTGTTCCCGGAAAGCGCGTACATGGCCGCGATCAGGGGCGAGGAGAGGCTGGTCCCTCCATACTGGGCCCATGACGAGGTGGTGCTGCTGCTCGGCGCGTACACTGCCAGGCCGGTCTGCGGATCCGCGACGGCGGAGACGTCCGCCGAGGCGCGCTTGCTGCACCCAGTTCCGAACGTGGCAGCCGCTGGCAACGCGGCATTGACACTTGAGCATCCGGATCCCGAGCCGGACCAGGCAGATTCGCCCCACCCGCGTGCACTGGAGTTCTTGACCAACGATGTGCCTCCCACGGCGGTGACGTAACTCGAGGAAGCGGGGTAGGACGAGCCGGTATACCCGTTGTCGCCGGTTGACGCTGTCACCGCGATGCCCGGGTGGTTGTAGTACGTGCCGTAGCTGGAGTCTGCTGAATCCCCGCCGCCGTAGCTGTTGGAGATCGCCGCGACGCCGGGCTGTTTTGCGGCCGTTGCCACGGCTGTCCCAAGGTCGCTGAGGCTCGCTGTTGTCGCCTGCACTACCAGGATCTTGCAGTCCGGACACGCTGCAGAGACGGCGTCGACGTCGAGGGCCGTTTCGTCGGCCCATCCGGAATTGAACCTGGGAAGCTTGTTGCCGCCGTTTTGGTCCTTGATGGTGAGGCAGCCGTTGCTGACCGTGCATGCCGGGAGGCCGAACTGTGAGCGGTAAACGCCGAGATCGCGTTCCAGGTTCGGATAGCCGTAGGCATCCACGATTGCGACGGTTCTGCCGCCAGACGCGAGGCCTGTGATGTTGTAGGCACTCTGGATGTCCGCGGGGGTCTTGCCGGTGGCGGGCGGCGTGCTCGAAGCGGGTTTGGTTTGTCCTCCCGGCGACGACTTGCCCGGAGTCGTCGAATCATCGACGTACTTGAGCGCAAAACACGACGCATTGCCGGCTGGGACATCGGCGCAGACCTTCTCCGCATGCCAGTTGGCGGACGGAGATGGTTGGGCAACTGCGGCCGGTGCTGTGGCTGAGAACGCACTCAGCAACAGCAACAACGTCCCGGAAACGCTAAGGATCTTCTTCACGAAACCTCCCTGAGGAACAATAAGATCCGACTTGACAGGATAGTCAACTCGGCGTGACAAGCTTCGCACCAAACGTCACTATTGTCACCCATGTCACATCCACCCCTGCGGTCTCATGAGCCACCGGGGAGATTTGCGGTTCGATTGCTAGTGGTTGGTGAGGTGGGGGCTGTGGATGTGTTCGCGACGGAAACCGAGGCCCACAATGCGGCCCAAGAGGCGTTTGACCAGTGGCGTGTGGCTGATGAGCCGTATGAGTTGGACGGGTGGGTTGTTTTGGGCAAGGCAAGCGAGTTGGCGTGTCTGCTGTCGCTGCAATGCCTGTGCGATCCGTACCGCTGGTTCGCGTCGTCGTTGCACGCGCTGGAGGTCGGCGAAGGCGATGGTGCCCGTGCGCAGTGGTACTGCGAGGTGATTGGCCGTGGCGACGGCGTCGGCGATGGCGTAGTTCACCCCGGCGGCTCCGGCCGGCGACATAGCGTGGGCGGCGTCGCCGATGCATAACAGGCCTGGCTCGCACCAGCGTCTCAACCGATTGGAGCGCACGGACAGCAGCTTGATCTGGTCCCAGTCGGTCAGCGCCGCCAGGCCGGCGGCCAGGAACGGCGCGGCACGTGCCACCCGGTCGCGGAAGGCGGCCAGCCCCGCGGCCTGAACCTGCGGGAGTGTTCCTTTCCCGATGATCGTGCCGCACTGCCAGTAGTCGCCGCGGTCGATGGCCAGCACGATCTGCCCGCCGCCGACATAGCCCAGGGTCGGCGGCGCATCCTCGCTGCGCGGCACGCGGAACCACAGCACGTCGATCGGCATTGCGAACTCCCTTAGCGGCAAGTCCGCGTGTTCCCGGCCAAGGGAGAACCGCCCGTCGCACGCCACCGTGAGATCCGCCCTGATCTCTACTTCGCTCTGGGGAGTGCGCGCCCGTACGCCGATCACTTGCTCACCGTGGCGGAGTAGGCCGGTGGCCTCGGTACTCATTTCCAGTCGGAAGGTGGGGTATTGCATGGCCTGGGTGGCCAAGAAGGTCAGGAAGTCCCACTGCGGCATGAACGCCATGAACTTGCATCGGGAGGGGAGGTGCCGGAAGTCCACCAGCCCGAAGGTCTGTCCGGAGATGCCGAGACGCAGTTCCGGTATCTCCGTGTGCGGCAGGCTCAGAAACTCTTCCAGCAATCCCAGTTCGGCCAGTATGTCGGTAGTCGCAGGATGGATGGTGTCGCCCCGGAAGTCACGGAAGAAATCGGCGTGCTTCTCCAGCACTGTCACCTCGACTCCGGCGCGGGCCAGCAGGTAGCCGAGCATCATGCCAGCCGGTCCACCGCCGACCACGCAACACTGCGTGTCCCAAGAACATGGGCCGAGGCCGGGGCCCGGAACGGGTGTGGTTTCGGATTCGCTGGACATTCCTGGCTCACCTCATCGACCGGCTGAGGCCGTCAAGGATGAGGTTCAGCCCGAAGTCGAACTCGTCCCCGAAGTCGTAGCCGGGTTTGAGGACGTGTTCGGTGGCGATCTCCATCATGTGGGGGTATTGCCCGGTCGAAAAGCGTTCAACGATCGGCGCTGTGATCTCGGCGGCGGTGTCCCTGCCGTCAAAAGGAAGGGCGGCTTCCTGGAGTGCGAATCCGTAGATGTAACTATCGAGCAAGGCATAGGCATGGGCCGTCATCTGGACGGAAAAGCCTGCTGCCCTCAAGGTCGCCAAGGTCGCTTCGTGGTGACGCAGGTTCGCTTCGCCCGGGGCGGAGCGGCTTTCCAGCAGCCCGACCGCCCAAGGATGGCGTTTGAGCGCGCTGCGCACTTCGTGTGCCCGCCGGTGCATTTCCTCCCGCCAGTCGCCCGCGGGGGAGGGTAATGCGATTTCGTGGAAGACCATGTCCACGATGCCATCCAAAATTTCATCCTTGTTGGCCACGTAGTAGTAGAGCGACATGGGCTTGGTTCCCAGGCTCTGGGCGAGCGAGCGGATGGTCAGCGCGGCGATTCCTGACTCGTCAGCGAGATCCACAGCGCAACCGAGCACCCTTTCGCGGCTCAACGGAGGGCGTCGCTGGGGGAGGGGCTGTGCAGTGTCCGGCATCGGGACTCCTTGGACTCTAGTTGGTGCAGTACTCCAGCGATTTAGTGCAGGGGGTCTAGCGGTTTAGTACATTGTACGATAATCTTTTTGGTACAGCGTACGAAAAAGTAGCTGAACACCCCAAATGACTGGAAAGGAACGGCCATGACCGCTGGTCAGCATGCTGCGGAGACTCCGATTTCAGGCGGCTCGCAAAAGCCGGAGGTTACGATGCGGGCCATCGTGCAGGAGGCTTATGGCTCCGCCGACGTCCTGCACCTGGCGCAGATCCCCACACCGACGATTGCGGAGAACGAGGTGCTGGTCCGGGTCCACGCTGCAGGACTGGACCGGGGGACCTGGCATGTAACCCGGGGCCTGCCTTACGCGCTGCGCCTGGCGTTCGGCGTCCGCGCCCCCAAAAATCCTGTGCCCGGGATGGACTTGGCCGGCACGGTCACGGCGGTCGGAGCAGCAGTGACCCGATTCGCCGTCGGGGACGAGGTCTTCGGGGTCGGGAAGGGTTCCTTCGCTGAATATGCGACGGCCCGCGAAAGCCAACTGGCGCTCAAACCGGCGAACATCAGTTTCAAACAAGCCTCGGTGGTCCCGGTTTCCGCCTGCACTGCGCTGCAGGCCCTTCGCGCCGCGGGCCGGATAGCGCCGGGACAGAAGGTTCTGATCCTTGGTGCCTCGGGAGGAGTGGGCAGCTACGCTGTTCAGCTCGCAAAAGCTGCCGGGGCTGAGGTCACGGGCGTGTGCAGTGCCGCCAAAATGGGCCTGGTGCGCTCGCTCGGTGCCGATCACGTCCTCGACTACACCACGCAGGACTTCGCCGACGGCACCAAACACTACGATCTGATCCTGGATATTGCCGGGAACCCCACCCTGGCACGCCTCCGCAAGGCGCTCACGCCTACCGGCACGGCTGTTATCACCGGCGGCGAAGAAGGCGGCTCCTGGACGGGCAGTATCGACAGGCAATTCAGGGCCCTCGCGCTGTCCCCGTTCATCGGTCAGCGGCTCACCATGGTCATGGGGACGCAGGACGTTGCGGACCTCGAATACCTTGCCGGGCTCATCGACGCCGGAACCCTCACCCCGACCGTCGACCGCAGCTATCCGCTGGAGCAGGTTCCGGACGCCATGCGCTATTTCGACGCCGGCAAAGTGCGGGGGAAAATCGCGATCACCATCCGAGAAGCTCAAGGCAACTGAAACAGGCACTGGCAGTACACGTTATAACAGGCACTCCCACGCGGACCCGGGGACTGGTTTTCTTGAATCAGTCCCCGTTTCCCTGCTTGGAAGGCCACCATGTCCGTGACTACCGTCAAATCCTTTCCGGAAGCCGTGGCGCGTCCGCGCGCATCTCTCGCGGTTGCCATGCTCGGATTTTTCGTGGTCGCCTTGGACGCCCAGATTGTCAACGTCGCGCTGCCGGAGATCCGGAATGATTTCGGCGGTGGCCTTTCCGGCCTGCAGTGGATAGTCACCGGCTATACCTTGATGTTCTCGGCATTGCAGCTTTTCGCAGGGACCTTCTCAGACCGCGTTGGGGCGCGTCGCGCCTACGGCATCGGCATGATTCTCTTCACCGTTGCCTCGATGGCATGCGGGTTCAGCCCGAGCCTTCCTGCACTCATCGCCGGACGCGTCCTGCAGGGCATCGGTGCGGCAATGATTACCCCTACGTCCCTCGCCCTCATCCGGGAGGCGTTCCACGATCCTGCGCGTCGCGGAAGGGCAATCGTGTACTGGGGCCTGGGCGGCTCGGTCGCCGCTGCTGCCGGGCCCGTGCTCGGAGGCATCCTCACGCAACTGGACTGGAGACTGATCTTCTTCGTCAACCTTCCGGTGGGAGTGGCAGCCCTGCTGGTCCTCTCCCGAGTGGCTCCTTCGCCACGACGCTCGATGCCCTTTGACTGGACGGGGCAGGTTGCGGCGGTCCTCACGCTCGCGAGCCTGGCGTACGGCATCATCGAAGGAGCCGAACTCGGCTACGGAAGCCCCCACATCTTGTTGACGTTCGCCATATGTGTCGCATCCGCAGCCGTATTCGTGGCAGCACAAGCACGGGGAAGCCACCCAATGATCCCGCTCGACTTGTTCCGTTCACGCGCAGTCTCCACGGCCCTGATTGTCGCCGGGGTCACCATGGCGGCGTTCTACGGCGTCGTCTTCCTCCAGAGCCTCTACTTCCAACAGGAACGCGGAGCCAGCGCCCTGGAGACCGGGCTTTTGTTCCTGCCCATGACCGGGCTTGTTGCCCTCCTGAATCCCCTCGTGGCCAGGTTCGCGGAGCGATTCGGGCGCATAGTCGCGATCGTCTCTGGCCAATTGCTGATGGCCGCGGGGCTGGCGAGCCTCTGCCTCCTGCCAGGCAATGCGCCGACCCTGCTCGTCGCGTTCCTGATGGTGCCCGTCGGCGTCGGAGGTTCCTTCACGGTTCCGCCGATCATTGCCCTCATCCTGGACCACGTGCCGGCGGAGTTGGCGGGGACCGCCAGCGGCGCGGTCAATACCGCCCGGCAGCTCGGAGGCTCCCTCGGCGTCGCGATCTTCGGCCGCACTCGCCGGTCAGAACTTCATGGCAGGATTGCGCATCAACCTGAGTATCACGGCCCTTCTCCTTCTGGTCCTCGTAGCGGTGTCCCTGCCGCTTCGGCACGCACAACAATCACGGCACTAGCGAAAGGCAGACGCCATGAAACTCGTTCCCCCCACCCCGACCGTCAAAGCCCCTACGGAGAGATTCACGGGAGACGTCTACCTCAATCCGCTCCACAACGGCGAGGCGCCCTCACGTCTCGTGGCGGCGATGGTCCGCTTCACCCCCGGTGCCCGTACGAACTGGCATTCCCACCCTCTTGGCCAGACCCTGCACTGCACCGATGGCACCGGGTTCGTTGCCACCCGGGACGGCAGTGTGATCCTCATGCGCGCAGGGGACACGGTCCACACGCCCCCCGGCGAGGAACACTGGCACGGCGCCACCCAGGACAACATGATGTGCCACCTGGCCCTGGTGGAGCATGACAACGGGGAGAGCGCCACCTGGCTTGAGCCCGTCAGTGAACAGGACTACCAAGCCGCCCACGCCCAAATCAGCCGATAACCCCCATCCAAGCGAAGGAAACCCATGAACACCGTCACCCTTAACAACGGCGTCGAAATGCCGATCCTCGGCTTCGGCGTCTTCCAGATCCCGGACGAGGAAACCCAGGCCGCAGTGGAAGCCGCGCTCGACGCCGGTTACCGTCACCTGGACACCGCCGCTTCCTACCTGAACGAAGAGGCCGTTGGCCTGGCCATCAAGAACAGCGGCCTCGCCCGCGACGAACTCTTCATCACCACGAAGCTCTGGATCCAGCACGCCCCGGCAGGCAGCGTCCAGGACGACACCAAGCGCGCCTTCGACAACTCACTCCGCCGCCTCGGACTCGACTACGTCGACCTGTACCTGATCCACCAGCCGTTGGGGGACTACTACAGCGAGTGGCGCGCCATGCAGGAACTCCACCAGGACGGCCTCGCCCGCGCGATCGGGGTCTCGAATTTCCACCTCGACCGGCTGGTGGACCTCATCGACCACAACGAGATCGTCCCGGCAGTCAACCAGATCGAAACCCACCCCTTCCACCAGCGCGCGGCCGACCAGGCAATGATGCGCGAACGCAGTGTCCAGATCGAGTCCTGGGGACCCTTCGCCGAAGGCAAGAACAACCTGTTCACCAACCCGCTTCTCAGCACCATCGCCGATGCGCACGGCAAGTCCGTCGCACAGGTGGTTCTCCGTTGGCTCATCCAGCGCGACGTCGTCGTCATCCCCAAGTCCGTCCGGCCCGAACGCATGGCCCAGAACCTCGACGTCTTCGATTTCACCCTTACCGACGAGCAGATGAGCCGGATCGCCGCCTTGGACACCGGGGCCAGCCTCTTCTTCGACCACCGCGACCCCGCCATGGTCAGCTGGCTCGGCAATCGCAGGATCAACTGAGGCGCCGGGGTTGGACCATTGCCCGACCCCTACCCCATTAGTCCGGCGGAGTTACGGAAGCAGGTGTTCGTGCGCGGCCGCCTCCAGGGCGTCGGCCTCTTCCTTGGCCATGCGGGTCTCTGCTTCGACGTCGATGCGTCGGGTCATTAGCCAATACAGCCCTGCGGAGACCGGGAGCCCGATAAACAGCGAGATGTCGGCGCCGTCCAGGGCGTGGGCGATGAACCCGACGAAGAGCTTGCCTGCCGAGAAGAAGGGAATCATCACCACAAAGCCGACAAGGTAGGAGATGATGCCGGGCCAGCCCCAGCGTCCGTAGATCCCATCGGGCTTGAAGATCTCCGCGATGGCGTAGTGGCCTTTGCGGACGATGAAGTAGTCGGTGAGGTTGACAGCCGTCCACGGAATGAAGAAGTACAGGACCAACAGCAGGAAGTCGTTGAAGTTGGCGAGGAAGTCGGCCGAGGCCAGGTTAGCCAGGACCACGGAAATGAGGGCGGTGACGGAAATCGTGATGATCCGGAGCCTTAGCGTTGGCCGGATCTGCCGCACGCTGTCGATGGACGATATCAAGGTCAGCGAACCGCCGTACATGTTCAGGGCCGTCACGGACAGCAAGCCCAGGGCGGCGACGAACAGGGCGATGCCACCGAATCCGCCGAAGAGCTGGTCGGCCGTGGACTTGATCGAGCCGATGGTTTCGAAGTTCTCCCCGGCGGCCGCACCGATGTACGCGCCCAGGAACATCACCCAAATACCGCCGAGCGCGCTGCCCCAGAACGTCCATCTGAAAGTGCCCCGTCCGCTGGCCGGCGGAAGGTAGCGGGAGTAGTCAGAGACGTAGATGGCCCAGGAAATCTGGTAGCCGGCCGCGACCCCCAGCTGGCCCAGGAACGGCACCATGTGGAAGTCAGCCAGGTTGTATGCGCCAGCGGGAATGGCCAGCTTCACGGCTGCAATGGTGAGCAACGCCAGCATGATGATGGTCAGGTACGTCAGGTAGCGCTCAAAGGCGTGGATGAGGTCGTAGCCGAACAAGGCGATGACGACGGCGACAATGGTGACCACCCAGAACCAAAGGTTTTGCGACCCGAAGTTGACTGACTCCGAGATCGCTTGGCCGGCCAGGATGGTGTTGAAGATGTTGAAGCCGGCGTACTGGAGGTAGGCGAAGAGCCAAACCAGAAGGGCGCCGATGTAGCCGAACTGCGGCCGGGACTGGATCATCTGTGGCAGGCCGAGCTGGGGGCCCTGCGAGGAGTGCGCGGCCATGAAAAGCGTGCCGACGAGCACCCCGATGGCGATCGCGAGCAGCGACCAGATCAAGTTGCCGCCGGTGGTGATGCTGATCAACCCCACTGCCAGGGTGGCGATCTGGGCATTGCTGACGAACCACAGCGGTCCGATGTGCGAGACCTTGCCGTGGCGCTCGTTCAGTGGAACATAGTCGATCGACCGGATCTCCAGCCCTCGGCCCGATCCTTTGTCCGTCGTTGCGCTCATGGTGCATCTCCTTCGGAGCATCGGTGCATCTTGACTTTGGTTTAGCACAGAGTGGGGCGGCCTAGAAGAGGCCGCGAGATTCCTAGGGGAGCCGGTGGTGCCGCCATGTGGGGAACTGGTCCCTGGCTGCCAAAACGGCATCCGGGGAGAGGTCCAGCGTGGCGGTGGCCGGCTCCGTGTCGAGGCTGTGCAGGACAGTCCCGAGGGGATCCACAAGCATGCTGTAGCCGATGGATACCGGTGGAGTCTGGGAGACCGCCGCCACGTACACGCCGTTCTCTATTGCCCGGGCCTTGGCCAATGTGGCCCATTGCTCGGTCTTTGCGGTACCGGGAACCCACGAAGAACAGACGAGGAGCGCCTCGGCCCCGGCATCGGCCAGGATGCGCGCCAACTCGGGGAAGCGCAGGTCGTAGCAGGTCATCAACCCGAACGTCATGCCGCCGCAGGAAAAGGTGACGGGCAATGGTTCCGGCGCCGGTCTGATGTATTCCGATTCGCGGAATCCTTGGCAGTCGAACAGATGGATCTTCCTGTAGCTGGCGAGGAGGGAACCGTCCGGACCGATCGCCACCAAGGTGTTGAATGCCCGGTCCGGTTCTTTGGTTCCGTCTCCGTCACCAGGCGCTTCCAGGAGACCCGCGACGACGGCGATCCCGTAGCGTGCGGCCATCGCGCAGAGCGTGGAAGCCACAGGGCCGTCAAGGGGTTCGGCCATGTCCACGAAGCTCCGGTCCACCCGGCTTTTCTCGTACGTCGAGTACTCCGGGAACACGATGAGCTCAGAGCCCTCGTAGGCGGCCCGGGCACAGTAATCCGCGATGAGGTCGAGATTGCGGCCGACGTCCGTGCCGGAATCCAGCTGGGCTAGGGTGATGCGCACGCAGTCCTCGTTTCTCCCCGTTTACTGTGTTCCGTCGTCATACCAGGGCTGCTTCTTTTTCCTCCATCACCATTTCCGGCGGCGCCTTCCGGAACCCCTTGGTGATGATGCCGAGTACAACGACGCCGACGCAGAGCCAGATCAGTCCGAGCGTGATGGCATTCGAATCGAGCTGGGAGAGCAGGAAACCGTCGATGATGGCTCCGACAGCCGGCATGACCACGTAGAACATTACGCTGAGCCGGTTCCCCGAGCGTCGTTGGCGCAGGTAGTAGGCAATGACCGAGACATTGACGAGGGTGAAGGCGGTGAAGGCACCGAAGTTGATGAACGACGTCGAGGTGGCGACATCCAGGAACATGGCGATGAGTCCCACCGCGCCGGTGATGACCAGGTTCAATACCGGCGTGTGGAAGGACTTGTTCAACGCCCCGAAGACTTTCTTCGGCAGGACGGAATCCCGGCCCATGGCGTAGAGCAATCGTGAGGCGCTGGCTTGCGCCGCGAGTCCGGAGGCAAACTGGGACACCACGAGTCCGGCCAGGAAGACTGCGCCGAAGAACTGTCCGCCGATCTTCAGGGCAATGTCCGACGCCGCCGACGCCGAATCGTCGAACACCCCGCCGGGGTGGATCAACTGTGTGGTGTAGGAGACGACGACGAAGATCGCGCCGCCGATGAGTGCCACAAGCATGATCGCCTTCGGTACGGTCCTTTTCGGCTCGATGGTCTCCTCGGTGAGGGTGGACACGGCGTCGAAACCCAGGAACGAGTACGCCGCGATGGCAGCGCCAGCGGTGATCTTGTCGAAGCTCGACGTGTCGTTGAAGAATGGAGCGGTGCTGACCAGGGCACTCGCGCCGGAGGTCGAGACCAAGGTTCCAACGGACAAGGCCACGAAAAGGACTATCACTAGAAGCTGGAATGCCATCAGCAGGTAGTTGGCCTTGTCAGCCACCTTGACGCCAACCACGTTGAGCAGCGTTGTGATCGCGATGAACGCGACAATCCAGACCCCGATGGGAATGTCCGGGAACTGCGCGGTGAGGTACGAGCCGCCGATGAGCCAGATGACCATCGGCAGGAACAGGTAGTCCAGCAGGACAGCCCAACCGGCCAGGAAGCCGATCCGGGAATCGATGGAGCGCCGGATATAGGTGTACGCGGAGCCGGCCACCGGATAGGCAACGGCCATGCGTCCGTAGCTCTGCGCGGTGAAGAGCATGGCGACCATGGCCACCAGATAGGCCGACGGGGATGCTCCGCCGGTGGTTTCGGCGATCACGCCGAAAATCGCCAGCACGATGAGCGGGGTCAGGTAGGCCAGCCCGAACAGGACCAGCGAGGGCAGTTTCAGGGCGCGCGTGAGGCTCGGTTGCGTTGTCACCGGTGGTTCCTTAGGAGTTGGAGGACCGTGGGGTCCAGGTGGTCGGGTCGATGCGGCCTTGGTAGACAGGCAGCTCGATGGGCGGCTCGCCGGGGCGGAATTGGGACCAGGGGCGGTTGAGGTTTTCGGTCCCGTGCGTGCGGACATGCTCGACGGCGGAGAGGTCCAGTTCCACGGAGAGAAGGGTGGGCGCGTCGTCGTCGGCCTCGGCTATGGTGTTCCCCTCGGGGTCGACGATCAGGCTGAGGCCTTTGCCGGTGGGTCCCGCGCAGTTGACGCTGACCATGAAGACCTGGTTCACAATCGCGTTTGCCTTGGCGAGGACGAGTTCTTGCTTGCGGTCCGGCGTCGTGGTCTTCACGACGTTGAGGATCACTTCGGCGCCCATCCACGCCAACTGGCGGGTCACCTCGGGGAACCAGGCGTCGTAGCAAATGTTCAAGCCCACCCTGCCGATCCCTTCCAGGTCGACGGTGGTGAACCGGTCGCCGGGGTCGTAGGGCTCAAAGGGGCGCCAAGGGAAGACCTTGCGGTAGTAGCCGGCGAGCTCGCCTTCGGGGGAAAGGACCAGCTGGGTATTGAACAATTGCCCCTCGGGGCCGCGCTCGCAGACGCTGCCCGGAACCAACCAGATCCCCAGGTCAGCTGCGAGCTGCCGCAGTTCCTTGACGCGCGGACCGTCCAGCGGCTCGGCCGAGTCCTGCAGCACTTCCGTACGCTGCAGGTCCGGGTTGGAATCCCCGAAAAGGTGCAGCTCCGGGAAGACCACGAGCTTGCTGTGCGGTTGGATCGCGACGGCGGCGGCGACTTCGGCGGCGAAGGCCTCGATCGGTTCGCCGATCAGTCGGGGTGCCGCCTGGGCGGCGATGAGGGGAAGGATGCGTTGCACTGGTTTCTCCACGTTGTCGTTGTGACTCGCCTCATATTAGATCATAATGATCAAATAAAAGGAAGGTGGATTTTGCCCCGTAAAGTAGCGGATATGACCCGTCAGCTCGAGGACACCACCGGCGACTCACCCATCGATGCTGCCCCTTTGCTCGGAATCGACCGCCGGAGCGCAATCGACGCCGTGCGGTTGCGGATCGGCATGGCCATATCCTTGGGACTGCTTCAGCCCGGGGAGAGGCTGCCCGACCAGCAAGACGTCGCGCTGGGCCTTTCGGTCAGCCCGATCACCGCCCGCAGGGCCCTAGCGAGCCTGGCCGACCAGGGGGTCGTTGTCCGCCGGCGGGGGCGCGGCGGCGGAACCTTCGTCGCCGACGAGCCGCCGCAAAACGTCCTTGAAGAGCTCGCTGCGTCGCCAGCCGAATCCCATGCAGTGAACCGGCTGGTGGACCGTCGGTTGCTCTTCGAATGCGCGGTTACCCACTTCGCCGCCGTCAACGCCACGGCAGCGCAGCTGGATGAGCTGGAGCGGTTGACCCATGAGATGGCCGGATCAAGCAATTGGTCCGAGTATCACCAGGCCGACGAGAGGTTTCACAGGCTGGTCGCGGCGTGCTCGGGCCTGGGAGCTGCGGTCGACGTCTACAACGAGGCGCTGGCGGAGCTCTACGCATACTTCATCCCGTACCCGATCGAGTTTCTCCATGAGTCCAACCGGGACCACATTGCGCTCGTCAACGCCTTGCGCGCCGGCGACGACCGCGGCGCGGTGGAGGTATCGCGGCGGCACGTGGACGTGTTGCACAAGACGATGTTCATGGGCCTCGCCGGCGGCGACGGCCATGAATCCGGGTGAACAACAGCTCGTGGCTTATCGTCCGGGATATCGGACTAAAGATCGACCCCTTTCCGTGATCACTGTCACTTTGCATGCTCTGATTGATTCTCAGTTGGGGACATCGGACTTCGGTTGTCAAAGTGAGGATTAGGCATGCAGGCCACAGGAAAAGCGGGAACGGGTGGGCCGCGCGTTGAGCGTCGTTCCATCGACTTTGTCCCGGAAAATGAACGCCATGGTTCGCCTGGCCAGCAGTTCACGCTCTGGTTCGGGGCGAACATGCAGATCACGGCTATTGTCGACGGCGCCTTGGCAGTCCTGTTCGGCGCGGATGCGCTGTGGGCGATCATCGGCCTCCTGATCGGAAACCTCTTGGGCGGTGCTGTGATGGCGCTCCACGCGGCGCAGGGGCCGAAGCTCGGCCTGCCGCAGATGATTTCCAGCAGGGCACAGTTCGGGATCTTCGGGGCAGTGATTCCCTTGGTCCTGGTGGTCGTGATGTACCTCGGCTTCGCCGCCACCGGTACGGTCCTCTCCGGACAGGCAGTCAGCCTCATCCTCCACACGGGCACCCCGGCCGTGGGCATGATCGTCTTCGGGGCGCTGACCATCGTCGTGGCGACCCTGGGCTACAAGTACATCCACATGTTGGGCCGCATTGCCACCGTCGTCGGTATCCTCGGCTTCACCTACCTGGGCATCAGGTTGTTGGCCAGCCAGGACGTCGGCGCACTCTTGGGAGCCGGCAGTTTCGAGTTCCCCACCTTCCTGCTCGCCATTTCGCTGGGCGCCGGATGGCAGCTGACCTACGGCCCGTACGTCGCCGACTACTCGCGGTACCTGCCTTCCAAAACCCCAGCACGCAAGACCTTCATGTCGGCCTATTTCGGCACGGTGATTGGTTCCCAGTGGTCCATGACGCTGGGCGCTCTCTTCGCCGCCCTCGCATTGCCCAAGGGTGCACGGTTCCTGGACGGCCAAGTCGCTTTCCTCGGGAACCTGAGTGGAGGCGGACTGATCGCGGTAGTCATCTACCTGGTCATCGTGACCGGAAAACTGACCGTCAACACGCTGAACGCGTATGGCGGCTACATGACCATGCTTACCTCGGTCACGGCGTTCACCCGCAAGTCCGCGGTGGCGTCATGGACCCGGTTCGCCTACGTGATCGGCTTTATCGGACTCTCGGTGCTCATCGCAGTGCTTGCTTCCCCCGATTTCATCGCCAACTTCAAGAACTTCGTCCTTCTCCTGCTGATGGTGTTCATCCCCTGGAGCTCCATAAACCTGGTGGATTACTACCTGGTTTCCAAGGAGAAGGTGGACATTCCGGCCCTCTACGACCTGAACGGTCGCTACGGCCGTTGGAACAAGACAGCGCTGCTCAGCTACGCGATCGGCATCGTCGTCCAGATCCCGTTCTTGGCGCAGACCCTCTACACCGGCCCGATGACCGAGCTTCTCGGCGGGGCGGACATCTCCTGGCTTGTAGGCCTCGTGGTCACGGCAATCGTGTTCTACCCGCTGGCGAAGAGGAACTCCAACGCACCGGCCGAGATGGTCTACCCGACGGAACCCGACCCCGCGGAATCGGACTCGGGGGCAATAGCGCCGCTAGCCGGCTCAGCGTCGAACACCGCGGCAGTCTAGCCTTTGGGCTGTGCCCCCTCCGACGCTCGCTCACTTTTGGGATGTTTTCGGCGGACGCTCGCTCACTTTTGGTGAGCGAGCGTCCTGGCATTTGGTCCTATATTTTAGCGAGCGTCCCAGTCGACCAGAGGGAACGACGTCGGGGTCAGGCTTGGGTGCCCAGCCTGCGGGAAATTTCGCGCGCGCACCTGGTCACTTCCGGAATCCACTCGCGGGCGACGTCCTCGATGCGGACCGCCCTTTCCTCCGGGGTCTCGGCGTCCTTGGCCCGGTGACGGGTGCCTCCGCCGGGAAACGCCCGGTTCGACACCGTCAACGTCACGCTGGCCACGGGATAGCGTTGCCGGTCGAGGACGGCGACCGCCACAGAAGAAAACCCCTCCGTGACCTCGTCCTGCTCCCATGCGTATCCGAGCGATCGTGCCCGCGCCAAGAGGTCCTGCAATGCGGGCAAGGATTGCGGGCCTTTGCTGTGGCGCTCCGCGAAAGCCTCTGGCCCAGGGAAAAGCGCAGCCACCTGGGCGGGGTCCATCTGGGCCATCATCGCCCTGCCGCTGGCCGTCAGGTGGGCAGGAAGCCGGACTCCGGTGTCGGTGACAAGGGGGCTTTGCCGCGGCGCCCGCTCCTCGATCACGTAAACGACGTCGCGCCCGTGCATCACGGCAAGATGGGCAGTCCGGCGGGTCCGGGCGACGAGCCGGGACAGGGGGAACCGGGCGATCCGCTGGATCGGAGCTTGCCGCGAATACCCGGTCCCCAACTCATGGGCGGTCACTCCCAAGGCATACTTGCGCTCCTCGGGAAGATGGACCAGGAAGCCGTCATCGATCAGGGAGGCAATGAGCTGATACGTGGTGGACCGAGGCAGTCCAACATCGCGCGCAATGATGGACGCGCTGACCGGGCCGGCCTGTCCGGCAACGTATCTGAGAACCGCCAGCACCTGGGCCGCGGCCGGCGCCTTGGGCCGCACCGATTGACTGTACATTGTCCTAGAATACGCCTCGGAATGTCCGGTATACCGGACGTTGCGCCCGCTAGGAAAGTCCCTCCAACCGGGCCCGTGCCGTTTCCGCGGCCCGGCGCTCCCGCTCGGCTAGCCGGGCTGCCAGCTTGCGGTCCCGCTCAGCCAGGGTGATCGCCCACTCCGTCGCGGCAAGCTCCTGTTGCAATGCAGCCAGCTTGTCCTTGGCGGCTTTGACGTCGACGGCGAGTTGCTCGCTCCGGCGCACGGCCTCGGACTTCTCGCGCTCGGCCTGCGCGAGTTCCAGATCGGCCTTGTCGGCACTGCGCTCTGCTTCCGCGAGTACGGTTTGTGCCTTCTCGCGTTCGCGCTCCGAGTCGGCGCGAGCCCGCTGTGAGTCTGCCCGCCCCCGTTGCCGCCCGCCGTCGTCGGGCTCTTCCTGGGTGGCGTCCACCGCGGGAAGCGCGCCCGCAATCGCCACCGCGCCCGAGAGATCCACGGGTTCCAATCCGTTCGTGGCGAGCGAACGCACAAGCTGCCCGCTGCGGAGCGCCGCGGCGGCGCCGGGATCCGTCATGGCGGCCCTCAGCGTGGCCTCGATCTCCATCGCGGCGGCGCCACTGACCTTGACACCGAGGCCTTCCGCCACTGCCCGGGCCTGCTCGACGGCGGCGCCCAGGACGCGCGGGCGCTGTTGGCCGAGCGTGCGGAGACGGTCGTGATCCTGCTGCTCCTGGGCTCGCCCGAGCGAGTTCCCAAGCTCCAGGACGCCGGCGAATTCCTTGGTGCCGTGCCGGACAAGCATGTTGACGGCCCACGCCGCCGTCGAAGGCTTGGGCAACTGGGCGATTTGTTTCGCCAGTTCGGCATCCCCATCCGACTTGGCTTCCTTGGCCCGCGCAGTGCGGGCCGCCGTGAAGGCCGAGGGAACCAGTGTGTAGAGCTCGACGGCGATCCCGGCCAGGTTCATGGTGAAAGCGAGTGCCGTATTACTCGGCGAGGAACTCGGCCAAGGCGTCGGCCATGACGCTAGGTTCCCAGCCGTGGTTGGCGCCTGGAATGGTAGCTTTGCGGGCGCTCGGGATGTTGGCCACGATGGAGTCAGCCGCTTTCGGCATGATCGGGACGGTCTGCTCGCCGACTATCGCGAGGGTGGGCTGGGTGATGCCGGACCAGAGCTCTGCCCGAGGCGCGGACTGGGACCACGCGAGGGATTCGGCGTCGGCCAAAAGGCTGGGGCCCAATTCGATCATGATGGGCCATCCTGGACTGTTCTTGGCTCCGGCCAGCCACTCCGGCGGCATGTCCTTCATGTAGTATTCGATGGTGCCAGCCTTGTCGCCGGAGGCGACCCGTTCCTGGAGCCCGGCGAAGAATTCAGCCCCGCCGGCGCCGAGTTCTTCGCTCAGCGGAGTCTCCCAGAGCGCGAGCTTCGTGACGGGCAAGCCTGCTGCCGCCGCTGCCAGGGAAATCGAGCCACCGGAAGAGCTCCCGAAGAGCGCGGCCTGGCCGCCCACGATGTCGATGAGCGTGGCGAGATCGTCGATGTTGTCCTTCAGGCTGAATGACGGAGCCTCAGCGCTTTCCCCTCGGCCGCGCCGGTCGTAATTCAGCACCGTGAACCCCTTGGCGGCCAGGAGCTTGGCCATTTCCATGGTGTTGGAGTCGAAGCCCCTGAATTGCATCGCGCCGCCAACCAGGATGACGGCAGGTCCTTCGCCGTATTGGTCATACCCGATGCGGGTACCGTCTTTCGAGATCGCAAATTCGGACATCCCAGACCCTTCGATGTGGCGGACAGTAGGTTCCTAAACTCTGGGGCCCATCCACGTGCGGGTCAAGGGGAAAGGGCCGTGTCCAGGAGTTCTTAAGAGCTTCTTAAGTGCCCCACGGGAGAGTGGAAACAGGCCGCACAACGGCCGTCACCCCGAACCGGAGACACCATGCGATCACACCCCAAGCAGAACACTTCCACGGAAGGCCGCGCTTCCGCCGTCGTCCGTCACAGTGTGCCGTTGCTTCCCCAGACGAGGTTCTGGCTCCTGTGGGGCATTGTCCTCGCCGCGGCCGTCCTTGCCATTGGCTTCAGCGTGCAGGCGGTAGCAGGCCTGACCACTGGGGAATTCGGTATTGACCAGGAACTCAGCCGCCATCACGTGGGCGCACTGACCACCGCGGCCATGGCTTTGAACGTCCTCTTCGCCCCCGTAGCGGGAGTCTGCATTGTCCTCGTGATCGGCTTGTACCTTTGCATGGTCCGCAAGTCCTTCGTGCGGGCTGTCATGTTTGTGCTCTTCGCATGTTCGGGCTGGGTTGCCAGCGAGGTATTCAAACTTATCGTTGCCCGCCACCGGCCCAACCCCGCGCTTCTTTTCGACCCCCTGGCTCCGGAAACGGGTTCCAACAGTTTTCCCAGCGGCCACACCGCCTTCGCCGTAGCGCTCGCC
The DNA here is from genome assembly GCF_052115325.1 of Arthrobacter sp. 2RAF22. Lineage (NCBI taxonomy): Bacteria > Bacillati > Actinomycetota > Actinomycetes > Micrococcales > Micrococcaceae > Arthrobacter > Arthrobacter sp. 2RAF22. The sequence goes on from NZ_JBFRGL010000002.1 coordinate 121,464, forward strand.
TTCGCTCTGTACTTCCTGGTCCGGGGAAGCCGGTGGGGCGTCATCACTGCGTGGGCCGGTGCTGTCATGGCCGTGGTGGTGGCGTGGTCGCGTATCTACATCGGAGTCCATTACCCCAGCGACGTTGTGGCGTCATTCCTGGCCACCAGCGCCGCAGTGATCGTCTTGGCCGGGTTCTGGAACCGGTACGCCCCGCGGGTTTTCGCGCGGCTACCGTTTGGCGTTGCATCAGAAGCAGGCGCCTCGGAGGCAGCCGCCTCGGGAGCAGCCCCAACCCAAGCACACGGATCCTGAGGAGGACCCCATGCACGTACTTTCCGCCATGCCCGCATTCCTTGATCCCACCACCCTCCTCCAGGGCTTGGGCCCTGCGGCGCTGGGGGTAGTGGCGCTGATCGTCTTCATCGAATCCGGTCTCCTTTTCCCTTTCCTGCCCGGTGACTCCTTGCTGTTCACCACGGGCCTGCTTCACCAGCAACTGCAGCTTGAACTGCCTGTGTTGATCGCCGTCGTATCAGCCGCCGCCATCGCAGGAGACCAGATCGGCTACATGCTTGGGCGCAAGTTCGGACGGCGATGGTTCAAGGACGACGCCCGGGTCTTGAAAACCGCCCACTTGGATGCGGCCGAAGAATTCTTCAAGCGCCGCGGCGGCCCCGCAATCGTCTTGGCCCGCTTTGTCCCCATTGTGCGGACGTTTGCGCCGCTCAGCGCAGGCATCGCGCGCTACAACTACAAATCCTTTACCCTGTGGAACATCGCCGGGGCCGTCATTTGGGCGACCTCCGTGACACTCCTGGGCTCGTGGCTGGGACACTACGAGTTCATCGCAAACAACATTGACGCCATTGCCGTAATCATGGTTTTGGTTTCCGTCCTGCCGTGGGGAGTCGAGTTGCTCAAAAAGCGGCGCAACGTCAAGGTAGGCGCCGCGAACGGGCACGCCGGGGAAGAATAGGCAGCATGACAACAGCTGAGCGGCCGGCCCTCCTCTTGGTCGAAGACGACTCCGCCCTGGGGCCGCTCATCAGCGAACTCCTGGAGCCGGACTTCTCTGTCCGCTTGGCTGTCAATGGGCGCGACGGGCTCCACCTCGCCCTGACACAGAGTTGGGATGCGATGGTCATTGACCGGGGGCTGCCGGTCATGGACGGCATCGCACTCATCAAGGCCCTTCGTGCCAAGGGGATTGCCACCCCGATCCTGATCCTGACGGCGCTCGGTGCCACCGACGAGAAGATCCGGGGCCTCGACGCCGGGGCGAACGATTACATGAGCAAGCCGTTCGACGCCATGGAATTGGCCGCCCGCTTGCGAGCCCTCACCCGAACGTACGCGCTGCCGCCCCAGACCCTGGGAATCGGGGATTGGGAGTTCGACGCCGGTGCCCGCTCCGTGCGCTCCGTGTACGGTTCCGTCGTCACCCTGACGGCGAAGGAGGCCGGGCTCCTCGAAATCCTGGCCGGCGAACCCGAGCGTGTGTTTACCCGTGAAGACCTCATCAACGCCTTGTTCCACCCCACGGACCAGCCGGGCGTGATTGACACCTACGTCCACCATTTGCGCCGCAAGATTTCCAAAACGGTGATCCGGACAGTCCACGGCCTCGGATACCAGATCGGCGACCCCCATGACTGAGAACGACACCCATGACTGAGAACCCGGACCAGGAGACTCTCCGCAGAGCCTCCCTGAAGATCGCAGTGCGGATCAGCGCGGCATGCGCGGTTTTGGTTCTTTGCCTGCTTGCGGCCGCCGCGATCTACCTCTTCAACCAGGCGCAGCATCCAACGCTGCCGGGACCAGGCGAAACCGACTCCGTCTACGCATATCTGGACACAAAGGACCTCCTGAAGGCCATGATCGTTGCCGGCATTGCGGGGATCCTCCTCGCCGGTGCCATCGGCTGGCTCAGCGCGCGGAGCGCCATCAGGCCCCTTGGCGAAGCGCTTGCCCTGCAGCGACGTTTCGTTCAGGACGCCAGCCACGAATTGCGCACGCCCCTCGCCATCCTCGATGCACGGGTCCAGCTCGCCCAGCGCGATGCCGCCGCGGACTCAAAAACGGGGGAAGCGCTCGCCCGCATCCGAAATGACACAGCTACCCTCACCGGCATCGTCAACGAATTGCTTGTCGCAGCCACCGGCTCGCCTCCGGACGCAGCCGCAGAGCCGAGCGATCTCGCCAAGGTGGCGGGTGCCGTTGTCGAGAGCTTGCAACAGCTCGCGGGAGAGAAGAACGTCCGCGTCACCCTGACGGAAAAGGACCGCCCCTTCGCGCTCATTGACAGCAATGGCTTCCGACGTGCCCTCCTCGCGCTGGCCGACAACGCGCTGGCACACACCCCAGCTGGCGGCCAGGTGGGGATCACGACGGCGGTGCTCGGCAACCGCGCAGTGGTCACGGTTTCGGATTCCGGGGCTGGGATCAAAGGCGTGGACCAGACCCGGATCTTTGACCGCTTCGTGAGGACACACAGTCCGGAGGGCGCACCAGGCCAGCGCAGCTTCGGAATCGGCTTGGCGCTGGTCCGTGAAATCATCACCGGGGCCCGCGGCACTGTGGAGGTTGAGCGCAGCGGGCCGCGGGGAACGGTCATGAGGATCACCCTGCCGCTCGCTGCGAAAGATGCGGGCCCCAAAGATGCGGCGCCGAAAGACGCGGTTCCGAAAGACACCGGCCCGAAAGACACCGGCCCGAAAGACACGTCGTCCGGCTCGGCATAGCTTACTTAGGCGGCCCGCAGTTTGGCGGGTTGGGCGTATTTAAGCGCCTTTGCATGGTGTCGGAGCTTGCGTCGGTGGCTTCTGGAATCTGGCGCCGCCGTGGTCATGGATAGCCCGGTTCCTGGCGGGGGCGGGGCTGTTGACCGGTAGTGGTGTCCGGTGGGGGTGCGGATGTCCAGGACATGCCGTGTCCCGTGCTGGGTTGTTGCTGCTCCGGTTTGTGCTGTCCAGCCGGGGAGTTCTTTGGTGTGGTTGCAGGCTTCGCATAGCCCCGCGCCGTTGGCCAGAGTGGTGTGTCCACCGTCGTGCCAGGGGATGATGTGGTCGAAGTGGCGGATCGGTGCGTCGCAGTAGGGTGTCCGGCAAGTGTCGTCGCGGGCCTGGATGAAGCGCCTCATGCCTGGCGGGAAGAGCCGGGCTCTCGAATCGGCGGCGACGAGGTCCCCGGTTCCGGGGGCTGTGTAGAGGCGCCGGAGCCAGACCTTGAAGGCCCGGTCCGCGGACTGGCCGCCGGGACCGGCCTGGCCGGGTTCCGCCTGGCCCTCGTTCCCAACCAGCATTGCCCGTGCCCACGCAGCGGGGACAATCCCGTAGCCCGGGAGACGCGCCGGTTCGCTGTCGCGATGGAAGAGGGTGCGGTCGGTCATGACGAGCTGGACCTCAACCCCACTGATCCCGCCGGGGGTGCCGGTGGTGCGTTCGACCAGGGCGTCGGCCATGATCTGCCCGCGGGACCGCGCGTCCCCGCCGGAGCGCAGCGAGTCTGCATGACGGGTCAAGGCCGCGTGCACGGCCACGCCCTGGGCGACGGGAAGCAGGGCGGTCAGGTAGGTCATGGTGTCCGGTGCCGGGCGAAGGCTCACGTGCCGCTCCGCCGCGGCACGGCTGGCGCGTTGGGTGACGGAGCGGGGGTCCCGCCGGTAGGCGGCGGCCCGTGCGGCGGAGATGATGGTCTTGTCTCCGGCGCCGTCGAAGACTCCCGTGTCGGCGGCGAGCTCCTCGTCCACGGCGCAGCGGTCTTCGGCGGACAGGCAGGCTGTTTCCTTCACCAGCAGGGTGGCGCGCCATTCGTTCAGCTGTCCCGAATCCAGCGCGGCCAGGGTATGCGGCATCTCGGTCACGAGGGCCTTCGCCAAACCCAGCAATCGGGGTCCTTTGGCGGGGGATTCCCGCCGGGCCAAGGCAATCTGGGCTGCGACGCCGCGGCCGCGCTCGTCGGCGGGGACGCCCAGGTTCGTCTCGGCGCTGCGCTGGGCCGCATCGAAGGAGACGGCAATCCGGGCCTGCGCAGCCGCGGCCGCGGACTTGAAATCCTCCAGTGCCCGCAGCTGGTCAATCAGTTCAGCGCCGTCGGCGCCTGGCCGGAGCGAGGCCACCGCACCGAGCAGGTCTCTTATTTCGGCCCACGAGACAGCAGCATCCGGACCTGCGCCGCCGACTGGCGCGCCCGTCCCCATCAGCTGGGTTTCCCGAATTCCGGCCATAACCAAAGCATCCCAGGGACCACTGACATTCTTAGGTCGAAGAACACCTGCCCACCGAAAAATCCCGGAAATCAGCAGAAATTTTCCATATTTGCTCGGGAAGGATTCCGGTTCCCGGGTCTCCCTCCGCCGCCACCGGCTCAACCTCGCAGCCGTCGATAATCACCCGATGGGCGACGTTGTGATCGGCTTCGCCGGCGTGAGGTGTGCTTTGCGGTGGGCTCCCCTCAAACCCGTCCCGTCCGCCTCTGGCGTGCGCATCCGAAGCGGACGAGAATGGCCTCGTGGTTCCCCCTCGCCAAGGCGGGGCCGTCGTTCCAATGAACCCCGCCGCCCGAAAGATCCAAAGTGTCTACCTCACCTTGACCCTCGGCAATACCCTTGCGGCCTCGTTCATTTGGGGGATCAATACCCTCTTCCTACTGGATGCCGGACTCAGCAATCTTGAGGCCTTTGCGGCAAACGCCTTCTTCACTGCCGGGATGGTCGTCTTCGAAGTGCCCACTGGAGTGGTGGCCGATGGTTGGGGACGCCGCGTTTCGTTCCTTCTTGGCACGGTGACACTGGCCGGATCCACCTACCTTTACTTTCTGCTCTGGCAGCTTTCGGCCCCGTTCTTGTGGTGGGCCGTGGTGTCGGTGTTGCTCGGCTTGGGCTTCACCTTCTTCTCGGGTGCAGTGGAGGCCTGGCTCGTCGACGCGTTGCGCTTCACTGGATATGAGGGTGGCTTGGAGACGGTGCTCGGGCGGGGACAGATGGTGTCGGGTGCCGCCATGCTTGCGGGCTCAGTGGCTGGCGGGGTGATCGCGCAGGCCACCAACCTGGGAGTCCCGTTCCTGATTCGCGTGGGCGTGCTCCTCGCCATGTTCGTGGTGGCCTTCTTGCTGATGCACGACGTCGGCTTCACCCCCGAGCGCTCTGCCCCTCCACTCAAGGCGACCCGTGCTGTCCTCGACGCCTCGATCGAGAACGGTTTGAAAAATCCACCCGTGCGGTACGTGATGTTGGCAGCGCCGTTCAGTGCCGGCGTCGGGATCTATGTGTTCTATGCCCTGCAGCCGTACCTGCTTCAGCTCTTCGGTGACCCGCGCGCGTACTCGGTGGCCGGGCTGGCAGCGGCAATCGTGGCGGGGGCGCAGGTGGTGGGCGGATGGCTTGCACCGCGTATCCGGCGCCTCGTTCGCAAACGCACTACGGTGTTGATTCTGAGTGGAGTGGTGAGCGCATCGATTCTGGTGGTGCTCGGGTTCACGAATGTCTTCTGGGTGGCCTTGGCGCTGTTGACGTTCTGGGCCATGGTCGACTCGGCGGCCACACCGGTACGGCAGGCCTACGTGAACGACATGATCCCGTCGAAGCAGCGGGCAACAGTGCTGAGCTTCGACTCGCTGATGGGATCAAGCGGTGGAGTGGTGGTGCAGCCGCTGCTCGGCCGGGCCGCCGATGTTTACGGCTACTCCGCCTCGCTCGCGATCAGCGGCGTTATCGAGCTGATCGCGGTGCCGTTCCTCCTGGCGAGTCGTCGGCAGGGCTCTTTGGCCGACCAGGCCAACGCCGCGATCATCACATCCGAAACGGAACCACGGCAGTCCTAAGAATGGACCTACGGAAGCCGCGAAGCCCCGTGGAACGTGGCCTCGCCGGCCTTGTCAGGAACAAGCGGCACGGGACTAATTAGCACAGCTGTGCCACGATGCAGGGTGCCATCCGAAAGCGGTTGGCAGCGCACGCCCCCACGCCCGCGCATGGCGGCGTGCGCGCCCGGAGCCAGGACTTGGTCCATCCACGCGCAGGGGTGGGCCGGACGTCCGCCGCGGAACCGGACAACGCCGCCCCGCGATTCCAAGGCAAATTCTTCGCCCAGCAGGGGAGCCAGGTGGGCTCCCCTGAGGACCACATTGCGGCGCGTGAGGAGCGGGTCAAAAGGGGCGACCCCCAGCTCAGCAGCCATCGCTTCGAGCGACTCGATGGCTATCAGGGTGACTGCGGCATCCATGTGCGCGGCCTTGCCGAAGAACCGGTCACCGACGATGCCCTTGCCGCTTACGACGTCGACCTGCTCGGCGTCCGTTGTGGGCACCTCGGCGGCACCATCGCGTGCGCGGCCGAAGTAGGCGTGGCCGGATGACACAAGGAGATACAGGATCTCCACGTCGTACCTGTAGCTTGCGGTCATGCCATAAGGCTATGCCTGTCCCGGGTGAGCAACCCCGGGCACTCTACCCCAACCTTGAAAAGCTAGTTCTTGCGACGCTGGAAATCAGCGAAAGCTCCGATGCCGGTTCCAACAAGCGCGATACCAGCAAGTATTGACCACCAGAGCTGCATATATCCGGCGGCCGTTATGAATAGCAGAACCGCTACCAATGCAAATAGAAGCAGGGAAATAGGAATGTCGCGAGCACCTTTAGGAGTCAAAACACGCTTCCTTGATCGAGGCGATGCCTAGAACCTCTCCAGCAAGACCACCGCCGGCGGCAACGACAGCTTGCCACTTCTTCTCCAACCCGGATGCCGCGTTCCAGGCGCGGAAGAGAATTTCGAAGGTCCTCTGAATACTTCCAAACCTTGCAACTAGTTTAGCGACTTTACCGGCGACCAGAGCGTTAGCAGCAACCTCTGCCGTAACGGTCGCTATACACTTGGCCCAGCCCCAAAAGTCGCTCGGATCAGCGGTTACCGGAAAGGCTGTGTTCTGATCAAAATCGATCGACTGCACGAGAGCCTCTCCGTCGAGGGAGAACCGCGTCGGAACAGCCCTGCCGAGCGCATCGTAAGCCCATGGAGCCCTGTAACCCCCAGCAATCGCACCCTCAGCGGTGCGAACAACAACGGAACCATCAGTGTCTATGGCTGCTTTTGATCCTGCGGGGAGCGACAAGGGAAACCGATATTCTCGATCCGCAGTGTTTGAAGCAATGTTGATCAGTGTCTGAGTTCCCTTGCCTGTGGCATAACTACTAATCACGGCACTGTTGAGTTTGGTGCTCAGAACCGGCTCACCTTGCCCGGCGAAAAGGCCGTCCGGGATCTTGCCCGGTTTTGCGAGAGCTTCGGATGAAGCCGTGCCCGGAAGAGTGATGCTTGCGGACCAAGCGCCGGCGCCAGAAACAACGATGTTCGTTCCGGGGACCGTAACAGTACTGACTTTGCTTGGCGAATGAACCCCTTCACCTAAAGAAACTGGCGATGCCTGTGCAACCCCCGCGCTCGACACCACGACCCCACTGGCGACAAGCGCGACAAGTAGAAGACTTCCGATTGAACCTAGCTTAGATCTGTTTGACATGGATCACCTTTCAGAGAGAGACAGGCGCTTCACGATCAAATTATGCATATGAGGCAAATGAGGGCAAGAGTTTTATGAAACAGGTCGAGGGAATTATTTTCAAATTCCAAAATGGGAATCACGGATTGCATTCCTCTCGCATGTCTCAATACTCAATCCACCGTCCGTCGCTACTCAATTTATGACTTTCGACCACTCAATTTCAGGTATACGTCACTCAATAGGAGCAAAAACTCTTGACATTAATGCGACTCTTATGATCGATGAGGTAGCCGGGGCTGAGCCGCGAAGGTGACCGAGGCGGCCCTTGACCGCCTCGGTCGCCTCCTATGCGTGAACCGGTGTCGTCACGCCTGCAGGCTCAGGAACCCCGGGCGCTCAGCCCCAAAATTCCGTGAGCTGCCCGGCAAGGGCTCTGCCTTGCTCGTAACCCGCCTGGGCCGCGGGCGGACGCAGCGACAGATCCATGGCATTGGCGCCGAACATGTGCTCCGAGTTGCTGTCCGGGAAGATCGTCTCGACTCTGCTGCCGCCTGCGCGGAGTTCGTCGACCTGCGTCGCGAGATGCGTGCCCCACTCCTGCGGTTGCAATGATCTGCCACCGAAGGGTGAGAGCACCAGGACCCGTCCGTATCCGGCTGCCAGATCGGCATTCTCGGCGTTGGATCGATAGCCGCCGTCGAGGTACCGCTTGTCTCCGATCCTGTAAGGCAAGCCGCTGGAACAGCTGGCGGCGATTGCATCCACCAAGTCGACGCCGCTATGGCGGTCGAACGCGACCGGTTCACCGTCACGGGCATCGACCGCCGTGATGAGCACTGTCCGTTCAGGCCAGTGCTGGCTGGGTAGCCGGGTGGCGACAGTGGTGCGCCATTGCGTTGACCAGGCGCCATCCGACGCCGCATCCATGTCGAGCGCTGCTGCGCCGAGTCGCCGGCGCATGTCAGCCACATCCTGGGCATCGGCGATGATCTTGTTGATCCGCTCGAGGTGGTTCACCACTGGCCTGGCCGGCGCGCGTCCAGGCCCGGACCCGACCGGAGCGGGCCGTTGCGGGGGGACGGCGTCAAGGATGTTGGCGAACAGTTGAGTTGGTGTCGCGCCGGCAATCTGGGCCGCGGCCGTTGATCCGGCCGAGGTGCCGATGGTCAGATCGGCGTCGGTCACATCCAGCCCGGCATCGAAGAGGCCGGCGATGACGCCGATCAGCCAGGCATTGCCTGTCGATCCGCCGCCACCTAGGACCAGCGCCCGATCGCGGGAGTGCAAAGGAAAAGAAGGTGTTGTGTTCATGGGAGTCGCCTTTCGCGAATTGCCTGTTTGGCGCTCCCGGTGGCGACTAGTTCAGTCGCGCGATCGTGGACTGCAGGGGAGCACCCATTGCGGATACTGCATTCATGGGACTCACCTCCTGCTGATTGATCACGACCGCCGCAACGCTAGCACGCCCGCAATGCGGAGCGCAACGGTCCGGCACTGCGCCGGCCGTCGCCCCTAATCCTCCACAGGGAACGCCACGCCTTCGCCCACCACGCGGAGGCAGAGTTCCGTGCCGGGCTTGGTGATGGAAGCGTTCCAGTGCCGGATGGTGATGATTTCGCCACCTCCCGGGTAGGCCAAGGATGCGCCGGCGGCGGCAACGCGCGGGGCGAGCTTGATCCGCACGGTTGTCTCGGGGCCGAAGTAGTCAGTGTCGACCACGACTCCGCGGATGGGACCGTCGGGAGCAATCCGGATTTGTTCGGGGCGGAGCATCAACTGCACGAGGCCCTGTGCCGGGGGACGGCGTACGGGTATGCCGCCCAGCGAACACGTGGCCAGGGAGCCTTCCATCCACGCGTCCAGGATGACTGCGTCGCCGAGGAATTCGGCCGTTGCCCGGTCCGCGGGACGGGTGTACACAACGAACGGGTTGCCGATCTGCGCCAGTTTCCCGCCGCGCATGATCGCCACCTGATCCGCGAAGGACAGGGCCTCGGCTTGATCGTGCGTCACCAGGATGGTGGTGACTCCGGCTTCGTTCAGCACCTTCGCCACGGCGCGCCGTGTGGCCACGCGGAGGCCGGCGTCGAGCGCTGAGAACGGCTCGTCGAGCAGCATGAGCTGCGGTTCGCGGGCCAGTGCGCGGGCAAGCGCCACCCGTTGCTGCTGGCCTCCCGAAAGCTGGTGGGGGCGCCTCTTTGCCATGTCCGCATCGAGGGAAACCATGTCGAGCAGTTCCTGGACACGGGCCTTCACGGCGCGGCGGCCGCCGTCGAGCGCTGATTTGTCCAGTCCGAACGCGATGTTCTGCCCCACCGTAAGGTGCGGGAAGAGCGCGCCGTCCTGGGCCACATAGCCAACATGCCGCTTGTGGGCCGGTACCCAGATCCCGTCCCCGGCCACCTTGTTTCCGTTGAGGCTGATGGAGCCGGTGTCCGGGTGTTCAAAGCCGGCGATCAAGCGCAGCAGGGTGGTCTTGCCGGATCCGGATGGCCCGACGATAGCGGTGGTCCCGCCCTTGGCCACGGAGAGGTTCACGCCCTTCAGCACAGCCTGGGAGCCGAAGTTCTTGGTGACCTCGGCGATGTCCAGATGCGTGTTGGTGGTGGGGGCCACCGAAGCCGCCACGCGGGGTGACGGAAGCCTTGAGGGGGATTGTTCGGTCACTGTCCGGCTACTTTCTTGGACTGTTGGAAAAGCAAGTACGTCATGGGGGCAGACAAGAGGATCATGAGCAGGGCATACGGCGCCGCGCCTGAATAGTCGATCTCGCTGCTCTTGCTCCAAAACTCGGTGGCCAGGGTGTGCGTGCCATTGGGGGACAGCAGCAGCGTGGCGGTCAGCTCGTTGACGATGGCGAGGAACACCAGCGCGGCCCCGCCGGCGGCGGCCGGAGCTGTGAGGCGCAGCGTCACTTTCAGGAAGGACACCAGGGGGGCCTTGCCGAGCGATTGTGCGGCTTCGTCGAGCTCCTTGGGAGCCTGGGACAGCCCGGAGCGGATGTTTACCAGGGCCCGCGGCAGGAACAGCAGCACATAGGCTGCAATCAGGACCCCGGAGGTCTGGTACACGCCCGGGACCATTCGGATGCTCACGGTGACGAAGGCAAGGCCCACCACGATGCCGGGCAGGGAACTGGTGACGTAATTCGAGAGCTCAAGCATCTTGCTGAACCAGCTGGGGTGCCGCACGGCCAGATAGGCCATGGGGAAGCCGACGACGATAGTCGCCGCTGCGCCTACCGTGCCATAAGCGAGGGTCTGGAGGAGAGCCGGAAGGAATTCGTCGGCCGACCAGACGCGGGCGCCACCGGCCACTACCCAGCGCAGGACAAAAAAGATCGGCAATCCGAAGGCCAAAACGGTGAGCGCAAGCAGGGCGAGCTGGGAGGGAAGCTGGTAGTGGTGCAAGGGAAGCCTGGTCGGCTTGGCCTGCGCGCCGGAACCGATACGGGCATAGCGTGCGTTACCGCGGCTCCTGACTTCGGCCAGGAGCAGGATGAGGCAGAAGAACACCAGGACGCTTGCCAACATGTTCCCGGCAGTGCCGTTGAACGTGGATTGGAACTGGGTCATGATCGCGGTGGTGAACGTGTCGAAGCGGATCATCGCGAACGCGCCGTATTCGGCCAGCAGGTGCAGCGACACCAGGAGTGCGCCACCGGTCATCGCGATCCGGAGTTGAGGCAGGACAACCCGGAAGAAGATGGCCCACGGTCCCAAGCCAAGGGAGGCCGCGGACTGCTCAATCGCAGGGTCGAGACGCCCCAGGGTCGCAGCCGCGGGAATGTAGACAAGCGGGAAATACGACAGTGTGGCGATGAGTACGCCGGACCAGATGCCCTCCAGCGAGGGCACGGCGGTCACCCACGCATAGCTGTTGACGAACGCCGGGATGGCCAGCGGAGCCGCCAGGGCCACGGCCCACCAGCGGTGGCCTCGCAGCCTGGTCCGCTCCACGAGCCACGCGCCACCGACTCCCAATACCAGGGAGATCGGCACCGTGAAGACCACCAGCATGACGGTGTTCAGGAGCAGCTCGCCAACGCGCGGCCGGAAGATGAGTGCGACGGCGGTGTCCCACCCGGTCGCGGCCGTCATGTAAGCGACGTACCCCAGCGGGATGAGCGAAAACAGTGCGATCAGCACGGCCAGGAGGGATATTGCAGAAACGCCGAAAGGCGGGCGGGGGCGCTTGCCCCTGCCCGCCGTCGTCGCGCTCGCCGAAGCCTCGGGAACTTCCGGGGAGAGGCGAGCCGATAGATCAGTGGTCACAGAATTACAGCAGTCCTGCCTTGGTCATCAGGTCGGTGACCTTTGCGGAGTTCAATTTGGCCGGATCCACCGTGGGAGCTTGCAGATCCTTGATGGGAACGAGTTTAGCGTTCGAGTCGACGTTGGAAGCGATCGCGTATTCGTAGGAGGTCCCGTTCTTGAGGACTTCCTGGCCCTGCTTGCCGGTGACGAACTTGATGAAGGCCTGGGCAGCTGCGGAGTTCTTGGAGGATTTCAGCACGCCGCCGCCGGAGACGGACAGGAAGGCGCCGGGGTCCTGGTTCTTGAAGAAGTACGGGGTGACGTTCTTGGAGTTCTCGCCGGTCTTCGCCTGGTCGCCATAGTAGTAGTAGTGGTAGATCAAGGCGGCGTCGATTTCGCCGGCGTTGACGGCTTTCATGGCGGTGCTGTTGCCCTTGTATGCCTTGAAGTTGTCCTTCATGCCCTTGAGCCACTCAGTGGTGGCTGCTTCGCCCTTTTGTTCGAGCAGGGCGGCAACGATTGCCTGGAAGTCAGCGCCGGACGGCGAAGCAGCCCACTTGCCCTTCCACTCCGGCTTGGCCAGGTCCAGCATGGACTTGGGCAGCTTGTCGTCGCTGATCTTGGTCTTGTCGTACACCAGGACGGTGGAGCGGGCGGCGATGCCGGTCCACTTGTTGGTGGACGGGCGGTACGCGGCCGGGACCTGGTCCACAGTGGCCTTGTCGATGTCCGCGAAGAGGCCGGCGTTCTCAACCTGGGCCATGGCTGGGGAGTTCTCCGTGAGGAAGACGTCGGCCGGGGATGCCGCGCCTTCCTGGATGATCTGGTTGGAGAGCTCGGTGTCGGAACCCTGGCGGATGGTGACCTTGACGCCGGTCTGCTTGGTGAACGCGTCCACCCATTCCTTGGTCAGGGTGTCGTGCTGGGCGTTGTAGACGGTGATTTCGCCACCCACTTTAGTGGAAGTAGCAGCGGACTCGGGGGCTGCGGAGGAGGCGGTGCCGTTGCCGCAAGCGGCCAGGCTCAGGGCTGCAGTGGCGGCGAGTGCGATGCCGGCCAGCGCATGTGCGCGGATCTTCATGAGGGCTTCTTTCTGCGAGCAAATCCAAGGGAGCCCGGGGGAAGTGGGTGCGGGCTCACAGCTTGAAACTTTAGGTTAGCCATACCTAAACTTCCATCCAGAATGCCCTATTGTGACGGGAATCACATGTATTGCGCAAGATTTACATGACCTAATGCATGGAGGTGGTGTGTCGTCGGTTGAGCGAGTGCCTTGCGGCAGTCGATAAGCTGGCTCCATGCCCGGTCTCGCCGAATTCCTGCCGACCTTCCTCGGCGTCGGCGTCCTGATGGCGGCCACGTTGGCACTGCTCTTGGCGTTCCGCACCCCTCACCCTTTCGCTCCCGCACTGGCCATCCTTCGCGGAGCCGTGCAACTGGCCGCGATCAGTTTTGTTCTGGGTGGTGTGATCACCAGCCCGCTATGGGTGGCAGTAGCCCTGCTGGTGATGTTTGCCGTGGCCGCGATGAGTGCCACGCGACGCATTGGCTGGAGCCTTCATCATTTGGGCTTGGTCAGCGGCTCCATGGCCGCTGGCATCGGAATGACGCTCGCCGTCATTTTCGCGACGGGAGCCATCGCGTTCACTCCCCGCTATGCGCTCGCGATCGGCGGGATCGTCATTGGCAACGGCATGACCATCGCAGTCCTGGCCGGCCGGCGCTTCAAGGAATCCGTTTACGAGCACTGGGAGGAAGTTGAGGGTTGGCTCGCGCTCGGCGCCACCCCGAGGCAGGCAACCCTTGATCTTGCCCGGCGGAGCGTCTATTCGGCCCTGATCCCGTCAACCGATCAAACCAAGACGACGGGACTTGTCACCCTGCCCGGCGCGTTCGTCGGGGCGATTTTTGGCGGGGTTTCTCCCTTTGAGGCAGGTCGCTTCCAGATCGTGGTGCTCGCGGCGATCATGGCGGCAGGTTCCATCACCGCCGTCATGATCATCGGAATCCTCGCACCGGTACGCGTGCGCCCAGCGACGCTGCGCTGACACTGCCTAACGGGAGCGAGCCTCCGGCCGACAGTAGGAACTGAACCGCACTCCTACAAGCGCCTCCCTACCTAAAGCAGAAACGGCCCATGATCGTTGTCACCCGCCTGAACGGCACCAGCTTTGCCGTGAATCCGGACATCATTGAACGGATCTACGAAAGCCCGGACACCCATCTGGTGACCCTCGACGGCGCTACCTATGTTGTGCGCGAAAGCCTTGCGGAGGTCGTGGAACTAATTGCGAACTACCGCGCCTATATTCTTCGGCGGGCACAGGACCTCCCCACCGTCACGGGTTATCCCTTGAGCCTCGTGCGCACACCGGACCCGGACGGAAGGTAAGCCATGGATCCTTCAACAATAATCGGCCTGTTCCTGGCCTTCGGCTCGGTGGTCGCCATGGTGACCCTCGAAGACGCCAATCTCATGGCCCTCCTGCTTCCCGCGCCCATGGTCCTGGTTTTCGGTGCCACCCTGGCCGTAGGTCTTGCCGGGAACACGTTCCGCGATACCGTGCGGGCGTTCAAGGACCTCCCCAAAGCGTTCAAAGGAAAGACCGACAAGCCGCAGGACAGTATCGACCAGCTGATCAGCCTTGCCGAGAAGGCGCGGAGCGAGGGGCTTCTCTCCCTCGAAGAGGCGGCCGCGGACGAGAAGGATCCGTTCGTGGCCCGGGCCCTCCAGAACATCGCCGACGGCACCGATGCCGAAGAATTGCGCATCCTCATGGAGGACGAGATCGATTCCAAGATGCGCAGCGACCACGTCTCCGCCAAGTTCTTCGCGAGCCTGGGCGGCTACGCGCCGACCATCGGCATTATCGGCACCGTGGTATCGCTGACCCACGTCCTTGAAAACCTCTCCTCACCCGATCATCTGGGACCAATGATCGCCTCCGCTTTCGTGGCCACGCTCTGGGGTTTGTTGTCCGCGAACTTCATTTGGCTGCCGTTCAGTTCGCGGCTCAAGCGACTGTCCGAGCTCGAAATCGAACGCATGACCCTCCTGATGGAGGGCATGCTGGCGGTACAGAACGGGACCCAGCCCCTCCTGCTCGCCGAACGGCTCCGCGCCATGGTTCCCCCGGACCGCCTCGGCAAGGCGAAATCCGCAAAGAAGGGCGACGACGACGAAGCCCGCCCCGGCAAATTCGCTTCGTCCAAGGCCGCATGAGGTCGCGGCGCCGCCGCGGTTCACCTCCGGCGGAAGAACACGTCGACGAACGCTGGATGGCTTCCTATATGGACATGGTCACGGTGCTCATGTGCATGTTCATCGTGCTCTTCGCAATGTCCACCGTGGACCAGGCCAAATTCGACAAACTCCGCAATTCTCTCGCCACGGGGTTCGGCACGGTGGCCAGCCAGAAGGTGGACACCGCCAGCGGGACGGTCGTTCCGCCGGAATACACCAGCGCCGACGCACAGGGATTCTCCAACTTGGACCTCGCACTCAAGGAAGCGGCCCGGCTCACCGCTTTGCGCGACGACATGAAGTCCAAGCTCGACGCCGCGGGGCTGGGAGCCAATGTGCAGTTCCAGATCAACGAACGCGGACTCACCGTGAAACTCGTAGGATCGCAGACCTTCTTCGAACCCGACCGACCGGAACTGACGCCCCGCGCGAGCCAGGTCCTTGGAATGATCGCCCCGACCATGGCGAAGGCGGCCCTTGAAATCATGGTGGAAGGCCACGCGGCCAACGGGGTCACCTCATACCCCTCTACGTGGGAGCTTTCTTCCGCCCGCTCCGTCAACGTCCTCCGGTACCTCGTCGACCATGGAGGAATTTCTCCAGGGCACATCGGCGCCGTTGCCTTCGGATCCGCCAGGCAGGTCAACGATGATTCCACCGAGGCGCTGATGGAACTCAACCGCAGGGTCGACGTCGTCGTCCTCTCGGACCGGCCCGAAGTGGTCCGCGCCCTGATCCCCGAGGCGCTCAAGGCGAGGGCCGGCGGCCAATAGCGGCCGGTGCGCTTGTCGCGGCGGTGACGGGACGGCGTCGGGCACCATGGAAGTGACGGGCGTGCCGAGGTACGCTCGTGGCATGACCCCGGAAGACATCGCCCGGCTCACGTACTTGCGCAAGGCCCGTGACCTGATCGACCGCGAGTACGCCAAGCCTCTCGACGTACCCACCATGGCCAGCCATGCGTTCATGTCACCGGCGCACTTTTCGCGGCAGTTCCGCGCCGCCTATGGCGAGACCCCTTACAACTACCTCATGACCCGCCGGATCGAGCGCGCGATGGCGCTCCTGCGCGGCGGAATGAGCGTCACCGACGCGTGCATGGAGGTCGGTTGTACGTCACTTGGCTCCTTCAGCTCGCGGTTCACTGAACTCGTCGGCGTGCCGCCGAGCACATACCGCGCCCGCGAGCACCTGGCCGTGGCTGCCATGCCCGCGTGCGTCGCGAAGATACGTACGCGGCCCAGCCGAAACGAAGCCAGCAAGCGTCTGGAAGCGCTGGCGGTCGGCGCAGACTGACTCAGGCCGTAGCCGGCCACGACTTCAGCAGAGGTTCCGCCCCGATGGGGCGGGACCTCTGCTGCGTCCGGGACGTCCACTAACCCGGGCAGAGCGCCGCCGGAAATACGGGTCACATTTGATTTGCGGAAGTTTCATAGCGTCACCACCGCATTTGAGGATTATTCTGAAGCCGTGCCAAATATTCGAGTATCTGAAGCGGCCCGGTTCCTCGGCGTCAGCGACGACACCGTCCGGCGTTGGACCGAGAACGGCATCCTGACTCCGGTCAAGGATGATTCAGGCCGGCTGGCCGTGGATGGGCTGGAACTTGCCCACGTCGCGCGGGACCAGGCCCAGCTGCCCGAGGATCCCACCCGGGTGGGCCGCTCGGCGCGCAACCGTTTCGTCGGCCTGGTCACCGGCATCACGGCCGACAAGGTCATGGCACAAGTGGAACTGCAGTGCGGTCCCTTCCGTGTCGTCTCCCTCATGAGCAGCGAAGCGGTCCGCGAGCTCGGGCTCGAACTCGGCTCGGTCGCCACAGCCGTGGTCAAGGCCACCACGGTCATCATCGAAACTCCCCAAGGAAAGAGCACCATATGAGGATCATCCCCAAACCTTTCGCCGCGGTGCTCGTCGCCGGCGCCCTCGCGGCCGGCATGACAGGCTGCGGTTCAAGCACTCCCGCAGGCACCGCAAACGGCGGATCCGCCAGCGCAAGCGAAACACCAAAGCTCTCCGGCACGGTGACGGTCTACGCGGCTGCCTCGCTGAAGGCAACGTTCACCAAGCTGGCCAGCGAATTCGAAGCTGCGAACCCGGGTACAAAAGTGGCCCTGAGCTTCGCCGGGTCTTCTGACCTCGTCACCCAGATCACCCAAGGCGCTCCGGCGGACGTCTTTGCCTCGGCTGACACGAAGAACATGGGCAAGCTTTCCGACGCCAAGCTGCTCGACGGAACGGCCAAGAACTTCGCCACCAACGTCCTGACCATTGCCGTCCCGCCGTCCAACCCGGCGTCGATCAGTTCCTTCGAGGACCTCGCCAAGCCGGGCGTCAAGGTGGTGCTCTGCGCCAGCCAGGTACCCTGCGGCTCCGCGGCCCAAACCATCGAAAAGGCCACCGGCACAACCCTGAAGCCCGTCAGTGAAGAGTCTTCCGTGACTGACGTCCTGGGCAAGGTCGCCTCAGGGGAGGCCGACGCCGGACTCGTCTACGTCACCGACGTCAAGGGCGCAGGGGACAAGGTCAAGGGCATCACTTTCCCGGAGTCGGACAAGGCCGTCAACACCTACCCGATCGGCACCGTTGGCACCAGCAAGAACAAGGACCTGGCTGCCGCGTTCATCGCCTTGGTGACGGGAAGCGAAGGCAAGAAGGTGCTCGGCGACGCCGGCTTCGGAACGCCGTGACCCTCCGGAAAGAAGCGAGCAGGATTCAAGAAGCGCTCGTCAACGCCCCGGACTAACGTCGTTGCCATGACTATTTCATTGCAGTACTCACATATCACTGTCAACGATCCCGACGAAGCGCTCACCTTCTACCGGGACGCCCTCGGCCTTGAGGTGCTCAACGACGTCGCGCAAGGCGGATTCCGGTGGGTGACTCTCGGCAGCAAGGACCAGCCGGGTGTTGAAATCGTGCTATCCGAACCGCATGCGGGCCGGTCCAAGGCCGACGGCGACTCCCTCCAGGAGCTGCTCACCAAGGGTGTCCTGGGGCCGATCGTCTTCCGCTCCGACGACGTCGACACGCTCTTCGAGAAGGTCAGGGCGTCCGGCGCGGAGGTCATGCAGGAGCCGATCGACCAGCCGTGGGGTCCCCGTGACTGCGCCTTCCGCGATCCTTCGGGCAACATGGTGAGGATTTCGCAGGCTCCGGCCGCGTAGCTTGGTCTATTCTTAGCGGTGAAGAGCAGCTGTTCCGGTTCCGCGTTCAACCGGGTTCTGCCGCAAAGGAAGATTCGGGGATCTGAGGCTCACCATGGATGCTGGCGCTGAGCTCTGCACGCCGTTTCTGACCCAGCTACCAGTAAGCGGTGCAGCCGTGTCCATGTTCGGCGGGGCCGCGTCGGAGACCCTCGTGTGCGCTAGCGACAAACTGGCGGCCAAGCTTGATGAGCTGCAGTTTGATTTGGGGGAAGGTCCAAGGTGGGAAGCCTTGCGCACCAAGCTCCCGGTTCTTGTCCCCGATGTGCGAAATTCGCATCCGTACTCGTGGCCGGTTTTCAGCAAAGCAGTCCTGGAGACCGAAGCTGCGGCGCTGTTTGTATTCCCGGTGACCCTGGGCGCTTTGGAGCTCGGGGTTGTGGAGCTCCACAATACGAAACCGGGGAGCCTGAGTTACGCCGATTATGCGACAGCATCGGTCCTTGCCGGCCAAACGGCATGGCATTTGTTGCGAGGGGTTCTGTCGGTGAACTCGCCCGACACAAACCCCGCCGTGGAAGCGGCGTTGATGTCCCGGCGGGAGATCCACCAGGCCACGGGAATGGTCCTGGCACAATCAGGGAGTTCCGCTGCCGATGCACTTTTGTTGATGCGTGCACACGCGTTCGCGCATGCGCTGACATTGCGCGAAACAGCCGAGGCAGTGCTGCAGGGACGCCTGAGTTTTGCCCCGGGGAATGACGCGCACGGCAGCGGCGGTCTGCAGTAATATGGCGACATGGTGACGACAAGCCGCGCCGAGCGCGTCAGCGCGGCCTTCGTAAAGATCACGAACACGTTGGTCGCTGACTACGACGTGCTGGACTTGCTCCATGCGCTCGTCGAGGCATCCGTGGATCTGCTCGATGCCGCCGCCGCCGGGTTGCTGCTTGCAGATCCTCACGGCGAGCTGCAAGTCCTGGCCTCCACCAGCGAGCGAAGCCAGCTGGTTGAAATACTCCAGCTGCAGGCGGGCTCCGGTCCTTGTGTTGAGTGCTACCGGACAGGAACGCCGGTGGTCGTGGAGGACATAGCGTCCTTGACCGGCCAATGGGACGAATTCCGGGCGGCCGCCCTTTCGCAGGGATTCCGTTCCGTCCACGCGGTACCGATGCGCGTTCAAGGAAGAACCATCGGAGCCATGGGTCTATTCGGCGAACGGTCCGGCGCCCTGACGCCCGAGGACGTTGCCATCGGCCAAGCGCTGGCGGACGTTGCGACGATCGGCATCCTGCAGGAACGCACCATCCGCGAATCGGCGGTTGTCAACGAACAGCTTCAGCGCGCCCTGAACAGCCGGGTCCTCATCGAACAGGCCAAGGGGGTCATTGCCAACACTGCCGGAGTCAACATGGAAGAGGCGTTCGGGCGCTTGCGCTCATTTGCACGCGCCAACAACCAGAATCTGCATGACACGGCAGCGCGTGTCATCAACCGGACCCTGACTCTATAGGCGGCAAAGACCGTCCGCCGAGCTAGGGTCTGGTAACCGGGCGAATCCGGAGAAATTCCTGGTGGGACGCTAATTCGATGCCCAGTGCTGCCGCCGAAATGTCCTCGAGAGCATCCATCATCGATTCGAAGGCAGCCCCGTTTCCGGGTTCCGAATTCTCATCGCCGAATTGAATCGACCGGAAGAACGTAAAGCGCGCCACTTTTATTTTTAGCTCCGCGATGAGTTCGTCGATCTCCGCCAACGGGTAATCCCGCCAAGCTTCGGACTCTGCTGTGGCCGCGGGACGCCGGGCGTGGGAGGTGCGGGTGCTGGGGTCGCCTGGCATGATGTGTGATGTCCTCCTGGAGCGTGCGCCGACGATTGGCGCTGCCAGGGTCCAGGGCAACACACCTTGCCTATCCGACATGCCATCACGCGGAAAGGCTCTGATAAATAGTCCCTTACCCCTGCACTTTCCTTGCCGATAGTGGCAACCGTGAGTGAACAGGAAGATCAATCGGCGGGACGGCAGCGCACCGTGGACGTCTATGACTTCCGCAGGCCCACCACCTTGCCGCGACAGCACAGCCGCGTCCTGGAAGTCGCCTTCGAGACGTTCGCCCGCCAATGGGGAACACAGCTGACGGCCAAGGTCCGCGTGAAGTCCACCGCGACCCTTGAACAGCTCATCATGCAGAGCTACGACGAATACGCCGCATCCCTCCCTTCGGTCACGGCGATGGTGCTGTGCCGCATTGAGGGCAGCGAATCGCGGCTGGTCATGCAGTTTCCTGCCACGGCGGCATTGTCCTGGGTCACCCGCATGCTGGGCGGGGCCAGCGAGACGGCGGTCCCGGATCGTAAGTTCACCCAGATCGAGCAGTCCCTCATCAGCCGCATGGTGGAAGACGGACTCGAGGACCTGAGCTATTCCCTTGGCGCCCTGCTGACCACCCCTGTGCGCATGGACGTTATCCAGTACAACTCCCAGTTCGCCCAGGCCGCGGCTCCGGCAGAGCTCATGATCGTGGCCTCCTTCACCGTGAAGGTGGGCGAAAGCCTTGCCGCAGCCAGCCTCGCGATTCCCGCCGACATCCTCCTTTCCGGTCTTGGCGACGTGAATCCCACTGTCCACAGCCGCGACGCCGAGGCGCTTGTCCGCGCCCAGGTCACCCAGGTGCCGGTGGACGTCGCCATCCAGTTGAGCCCCACTCCGGTGACGCCGGCGCAGATCCTGGGCCTCGCCGTCGGGGATGTCATTCCGCTGCCGCACCTGGAGAACCGGCCGTTCGACGTCGCCATCAACGGCACCCGCCTGGCCACCGCGGCACCGGCCCGTAACGGCTCCCGTGCAGCCGCCGTCATCGTCACAATCGAGGAGAACCAGCGATGAGCATCACCCTGACCCTGCACGAGTCCGCGGCCGAGCGTTTGGCGATGCAGCTGCCGACCCCTGCCACGCTGCGCGTCTCCGGCATTGTCCCGCCCCAGGCCGCTGCGCCATATGCACCCCTTGCGATCACCGCCACGTTCGTGGGCGCCGTGACTGCGGACTTCGCACTCATCCTCACCGACCGTTCCTTCCTTGCCGCTGCCGGCGGGTTGAACGGCGTCGTCTCGGGCGGAGTCGTGTCCGTCGTTGACGTACTGCGCCCCGCGATTGAACACGCGGCTGACGCGTTCGACGCCGGCGTGCTGGGGGAGTTGCGTGAAGAAGACGCCGCCGGACTGCTGTCCGACTCCGAAACCGCTGTTTTTGAATTGCGTCAATCTCCCGTGTCCGACGGCGGGCAGGCATTCGGCTGGTTCGCCGTGCGGGTCCGCGAACACGGGACCGTCCAGGACGCGGCCGCCGCACGGAACGCCCAGGTGGGTGCCGTTTCGTCACGCCTTGGACTGATCAGCAACGTCGAAATGGCCCTCACCGTGGAAATCGGCCGCACCCGCATGTCCGTGCGCGACGCCCTCGCCCTGGAACCGGGCAAAGTGATCGAACTGGACCGCTCGGCCGGCGCACCCGCGGACGTCCTCCTCAACGGACGGCTGATTGCCCACGGTGAAGTGGTCGTCGTGGACCAGGACTATGCCGTGCGCATTACCCGCATCCTGGACGTCGCCGAGGGAATCTACTAGATGGATTCGCTCATCCTCGGGCTGCGCGTGCTCGTGGCCTTGGGCGCGGTGCTGGGGCTCATTTGGGTCCTGCAGCGCCGCCTTCTCAAAGGAAAGGCCAAGGGCCGACGCCGGGCCAACACCACGCTGACGGTGGTCAGCCGGCAGAGTGTCGGACAGAAGGCCTCCGTAGTGGTGGTCGACGCCGGCGACAAACGCTTCCTTTTGGGTGTCACCGAGCACGCCATCAACGTCCTGCATAGCAGCGACGTCCCCGTGGAGGTTCTGGAGACCGCTCCCGCACCCGAGAGCTTTGCCGACATCTTCCGCGACGCCGGTAGCGCGGCACGTGCGGACAAGGGGCCCCAAGCCGCTGCATTTCAAGGCAGCGCACTCACGCGCCGCAGCGGGATCCACCGCCGCAGCGAACCGGACAAAACACAGCCCATGCACGGCTCCATCCTTGCCGGTTCCACCTGGCGGCAGGCCGCCGAGGCCATCAGGGGACGCCGGAATTGATCCTGACTCTTGGGCCTGCCGGTGCCCCACGCACCGGCAGGATATTGCTGGCCGTGCGCAGGACACTTCCCGCGGTGCTCTGTGTCCTGTTGCTGACAGCCCTCTTCCTGTGGCTGGGCGCGTCAATTGGACATGCGGCACCGGTCAGCCCGACGCCACCCACCGCGCCCGCAGTTCCCACCGCGCCGGCGCAGCCGTCGAACGGCAACGTCAGCATCAATATCAATGGCCTCGATGGAAAGCCATCCACGGCGGTGGTGACTCTGATCGGGATCACGCTACTCTCGGTCGCGCCTGCCCTGCTGCTCATGATGACCTCGTTCACCAAGATCTTCGTGGTGCTCGCGATGACCCGCAACGCCTTGTCCCTCCCGTCCATCCCGCCCAACCAGGTGCTGGCCGGACTGGCGCTCTTCCTGTCCCTGTTCGTGATGTGGCCCGTGATCTCGGAGATCAACAACGTCGGCATCCAGCCCTACCTGAACGGGACACTGGACTTCAACGGAGCCGTTTCGGCGGGGTCCGCGCCGCTCCAGCACTTCATGGTGGCCCACACCCGCCAAGAAGACATTGCCCTCATGACCCGGGCGGCCAAACTGGATAACCCGGCCAACCCGCAATCGGTCCCGCTACAAACCCTTATCCCCGCGTTCATGATCTCCGAGCTCAGGGCAGCGTTCATCATCGGTTTCGTCATTTTCATCCCGTTCCTGGTGATCGACCTGGTGGTCTCGGCCGCGCTGATGTCCATGGGCATGATGATGCTTCCGCCGGTGATGATCTCGTTGCCCTTCAAAATCCTGCTGTTCATCCTGGTGGACGGCTGGGGATTGGTGATCACCGCCCTGATCCAGAGCTATTCGAGCGGCTGATGGATACCAACGCAGTCCTGGACATTTGCCTCCAGGCCCTGATTCTTGCGGCCAAGCTGGCCGCGCCCGCCTTGGTGACCGCGCTAGTGGTGGGCCTCGCCATTTCCCTCCTGCAATCCATCACCCAGCTTCAGGAAGCCACTCTCTCCTTCGTGCCCAAGGCAGTCGCCGTGGCCGTGGCCCTGGTGGTGTGCGGGCACTGGATGATCACCGAGGCCGTCTCCTTCACCAACGAGCTCTTTGCCCGGATACCCGCGCTGATCGGCGGAGCGTGAAGTGGAGCTGCCCTTCAACCAGTCCTGGCTTGAGGTCCTCTTGTTGGCCTCCGTCCGGATGACGGCGTTCCTGGTGGTGGCCCCGCCCTTCTCGCACCAAACTATTCCGCTGCGGATCAAAGGGATGCTCGGCATCGGATTGGGGCTGGCCGTTTCCCAACGTCTCTCCGCCGGCTACACCTCCAAGGACACCGCCGGCTTCATCACGGCCGTGGTCCTTGAGCTCGTGACCGGGTTGGTCCTTGGCTTCCTCGTTCTGCTCGTCTTCGCGGCCATCCAATCGGCCGGCAGCCTGATAGACCTCTTCAGCGGCTTCCAGATGGCCCAGGGCTTCGATCCCCAGATGATGATCAACGGGGCCCAATTCACCCGGTTGATGCAGATGGCCGCCCTGGCCCTGCTTTTCGCCTCGGACGGCTACCAGCTGGTGATCGGCGGCTTGACCGGGAGTTTCACGGCCTTGCCGCTGGCTGGAGGACTGGATTTGGCACAGCCGGTGCACGCGATGATTTCGGCTGTCACCGGGATGTTCCTCTCCGCGGTGCAAATCGCCGGGCCGCTCCTTGTGGTGTTGGTACTCGCCGATATCGGGCTGGGGCTCCTCACCCGTGTAGCGCCCGCCCTGAATGCTTTTGCCCTGGGCTTCCCGCTCAAGGTCCTCATCACCCTCGGGCTTGCAGGGTTCCTGTTCCTGGCACTGCCGCGCCTCGTTGCCATGCTCGCCGAGCAAGCGGCGAACACACTGATGGGGGTGGGCTGATGTCGGATTCACAAGAGAAAACCGAGCAAGCCACGGACAAACGGATGCGGGAAGTCCGGTCCAAAGGGCAGCTTTCCCGCTCGCAGGACCTCACCGCCTGGCTCGCCGTCGGATCCGCCGCGGCCATGATTCCGTCCACCATCGAGCGTGCCTCCAACGCTGCGGCTGACCAACTGTTCACCGTCCGCGGAGTCATCGCGAACCCCGAGCCCGGCAAAGCCGTCGCGGCGCTCGACGCCGGGTTCGGTTCCCTGGCCCAAGTGCTGGGGCCCCTGTTCGGGGTGGTCATGGTGGTGGTGCTCGCCGGATCCGCGTTGCAGGGCGGCATCCACTTCAAGAAGTTCCGCGCCGAGTTCGAGCACTTCAACCTCCTCAGTGGCCTCAAGCGGATCTTCGGCACCCAGGCACTGTGGGGCGGCCTGAAAGCGCTCCTCAAGACCGCCGTCGTCGGACTTGTCCTTTACGCCGTTGTGCAGGGGCTCATCCCGGTGCTGCTCACTGCCGGGGGACTGCCGGTGTCCGGCATCCTTTCGGCAGCAGTCGGGGGCATCGGTTCGTTGATCCAGTTCGCCGTGCTGGCGGGCCTGGTCCTAGCTGCCGCGGACATCTTCGTGGTCATGCGCCGCAACCGCAAGAAGACGCGCATGTCCAAGAAAGAAATCAAGGACGAAAACAAGAACAGCGACGGCGATCCCCTGATCAAGTCCCAGCGGCGTTCGCGCCAATTGAGCATGAGCCGGAACCGCATGATCGGCGCGATCGCGGACGCCGACGTCGTGATCGTCAACCCGACGCACGTCGCCGTCGCGCTGAAGTACGACGCCGGCAAAGCGGCACCGCGCGTCGTGGCCAAGGGAGCGGGGGTGATCGCTGCCCGCATCAGGGAAGAGGCGGAGGCGACATCGGTTCCGATGGTCCAAGACATCCCGCTGGCGAGGGCACTGCACTCGGCCTGCGAGCTGGGCCAGGAAATCCCCGTGGAGCTGTACCGGGCCGTGGCGGGAGTCCTGGCGTTCGTCATGTCACTCAAGGCCAGGGGAGCGGCACGCGGAATGCACCGTTTGCCGCAAGAAAGGACACAGCCATGAACAGATTCGCCAGGCTCACCGTGCCGGTGGGAATCGTGGGCATCGTACTGCTCCTAGTTGTTCCGGTACCCGCGCCGCTGCTGGACTTCCTGATCGTCTGCAACATCCTGCTCGCCTTGTTGATCCTGCTCACGAGCATGTTCGTCAAGAAGCCCTTGGACTTCTCCGTCTTCCCGTCGTTGCTGCTCGTGGCCACGCTGTTCCGGCTGGGGCTCAACGTCGCGTCCACCCGGCTGGTGCTGGGACAAGGATTCGCCGGGCAAGTGATCGACGCTTTCGGCAAGGTCACCGTGGGCGGCTCCATGATCATCGGCGCCGTGGTGTTCCTGATCCTGGTGGTCATCCAGTTCGTCGTGGTCACCAAGGGCGCCGAGCGCGTGGCCGAGGTGGGAGCCAGGTTCACCCTCGACGCAATGCCCGGCAAGCAGATGGCCATCGACGCGGACCTCAACGCCGGCCTTATCACTGACGCCCAGGCCCGCAAACGCCGTGCCGAGGTTTCCGCCGAGGCCGACTTCTACGGCGCGATGGACGGTGCCTCGAAATTCGTCAAGGGCGATGCGATCGCGGGCATCATCATTATCATCATCAACTTTGTCGGTGGCATTGCCATCGGCGTGCTGCAGCGCGGCATGAATGTCGGCGACGCGCTGAATTCCTACGGCCTCTTGACCATGGGCGACGGGCTGGTCACCCAGATTCCGGCCCTCCTCATGGCCGTGTCCACGGGCATGATCGTCACCCGGTCCAATGCCGAGGAAGACATGGGCCGCACGGCCTCCTCGCAGCTTATGCAGTCGCCCAACGCCTTGCTCATCGCGGGGCTGGCCGCCGTCGCCATGGCGCTCATCCCCGGCATGCCAGTCGTGCCCTTCCTGCTGGTGGGCGCTGCCCTGCTGTTCGGCTCGAGGCGCCTCGAGGCGCAGCAGAAGAAGCACAACGAGGCGGAGGACGCCAAGGAAGCGGCCACCTTAAGCTCCGAAGAAGACCCCAACGAGCGGCTCATGCAGGACATGCGTGTCCACCCGGTCGAGATCCTGCTGGCTCCGGACCTTGTTGACATGGTCTCCGGCGCCTCGGACGACCTCCTGGCCCGCGTCCGTTCCTTGCGCCACAAGATCGCCATGGAGTTGGGGATCGTGATTCCACCCGTCCGCACGCGCGACAACGTCGAGCTGCCGCCGTCCACCTATGCCATCCGCATTGCCGGAGTGGAAGCCGGACGCGGCACGGCGCCGTCGGGCAAGTTGCTGGCCCTCGGCGATTACCTTGACGCCTTGCCGGGTACCTCCACCGTGGAACCTGTCTTCGGGCTGGCCGGCAAGTGGATTCCCAGCGAGATGCGCCACAGCGCGGAAATGACCGGAGCAACGGTGATCGACCGGGTTTCCGTGCTGGTGACCCATTTGTCGTCGATCGTGTCCGCCAACGCCGCAAGGCTCCTGACCCGCGAGGACGTCAGGGTGCTGACGGAGGGCGTGCGCAAGCAGAGCCCGGCCGCCGTCGAGGAGCTCATTCCGGGACTGATGTCCCTGGCGGAGGTGCAGCGGGTGCTGCAGGGCCTCCTCGAAGAACAGGTCCCCATCAACGATCTTCCGCGCATTTACGAGGCCCTTGCCCTCCGTGCCAAGGTTTCCACCGAGCCCGAGGCCCTGGTCGAAACCGCCCGGCAATCCCTCGGCCCGGCGCTCGCGGCCAAGTTCCTAGACGGCACGGTGCTTAACGTGATCATGATCGATCCGCTCCTGGAGCAGTCCATGCTTGAGGACATGCGTCCGGCCGAAGGGGGTACCCAGATCGTGATGAGCCAAGCCCGGCTGGATGCCGTCCTGGCCTCTGTGCAGTCTTCGGTGGAGGCCGCGGCAAATGCCGGACGGCAAGCTGTCCTGGTGTGCGCCCCGGCGCTGCGGCCCGCCGTCCGGCGGCTCGTGGCAGCTCCCGACGGCGGTGTTCCCGTGTTGTCCTACCGCGAAGTGACGTCCGCAAACATCCAGATCGAAACCGTGGGGGTGGTCCGCCATGCCGAAGCAATACAAGCTTAAGGGCGCATCCCTGGACGCCATCCGCCAAAAAGCCGAGCAGCAGTACGGGCCCGGGGCTCGGATCGTCGCCGCCGAGAAGGTCACCAACCCCGGAATCGCAGGGCTCTTCGCGGCCAATCGCTACGAGGCCACGATCGAAGTTCCGGCAGCGGGTTCATCCCCACTAGCTAGCAATAGTTGTCGTTCTGACGGCCCAGAACGACAACAACTGCGAGTTAGTTGGGAGGGCCCTGCGGGCGGGGAGGCGCATGCGTTGCAGGGGCCCGCGATCGCCGCGCTCCTGGAGCAAGCCGACGCCGCCGAGATGGACCTGCACCGGCCCGAGGCAGCCGTTTCAACGGCCTCCCCGGATTTTGCCGGGATGTTGGAGCAGTTAGGAAAGGAGTTCCAGGCGCCGGTTTCCGGACCGCAAGGGTTGCTGACCGCGTTGCCGGCGGCCGCCGTCGGGCACGGCGTTCCTGTGGCCGTACCCGTGCCGCTTACCGGCAGCGGCAACCTGATCATCCTGCTTGGCCTCGGCGACGACGCCTTGGGACCGGCGCTGGAAGTGTCCATCGCCGAGGGCGGTTCCGACGTCCGGACAGCCGGAGCGTTGACAGCTTTCGGGCACCTCCACGTGGCGGGGCGCCAGGGCGCGACGGCGGCGCGCGCCCAAGCGGTGCTCACCGGCCAAACCGTGCTGGTGGCGTACGGTCTCGGCCGGCAGGGCGAAACCGTGACGCATGCGGCGGACATCGCGGCGCTCGCCGCAGACCAGGTGTGGCTGGTTGTTGACGCCGGGCGGAAGGCTGAAGACACGGCGGCCTGGGTCCGGGCGCTCTCCGCAGCCCTTGCCGCCGAGGGAGTCACGCTTGACGCCCTTGCTGTTTTCGGCGCGTCGGAGACTGGAAGTCCCGAGACGGTCAACGGGCTGGGTCTCCCCATCGGGTGGGTGGACGGCAAGCCCGCCCGCGTTGCCGTGCTCGGAAAGGTAGATTGAGAGCATGCTGGTACTGACACGTAAGCCGGGCGAACAGATCATGATTGGTGAGGACATTGTCATCACCGTCATGGAAGGCCGCGGCGACGGCGTGCGGATCGGGATCGAGGCACCCCGAGGGGTGTCCATCCAGCGTCGCGAAGTGGTCGAGGCGATCGCCGCTGCCAACCTCGCCGCTGCCCAGGCCGGCCCCGAAGCCGAGGAGCTCGTTGCCGGGCTGCGCCCGCCTGTCCGGAAACCGGGCAAGGACTAGGCGCGTACTACTCCAACCCCAGGAACTCCCTGAGGAGCGGCAGCGAGCAATCCCTGGTCACGGCCAGGGCCCGTTCGATATTGGCGCTTTCCGCAAGCAGCATCACGTCATCCACGGTGTCCGCACACGCGACCGCTCCCGGCGCTGCCAGGGCTGCGTCGCCGGGCTGAACGGAGCCAAGCGGCGGGTTCCCGGCCCCTTGCAGCCCCATCTGGAGAGCCTCGACGTTGGCCGCCGCGGTTGTTTCGACTTGCTTGAGCACCAGGACCAGCTCACGGTGGTGTTCTTGCAGCAGTTCCGGCCAGACTCCGGGCGGGGCCACTGAAGCGATCATCGGCAGCGTGGCGTTGGCCGACAGCCGCCATTCAATAGCCACGGCCGACGATTCGATGTTCCGGGCAAGCGTGTCGAAACGAAGGTTTTCCAGGACCTTTTCCACGTCAGCGGCAGCGAACTTCAACCAATGCCAGTTGCCTGCCCGAACGTGCAGCAGCTGTGTTTCAAGCCGGTACAACAGCAGTTCCAGCTGTCTCCGCTCACGCCACAGCGTCGCCGAAAGCTCATCCGCCCCCACGGTTCCCCATTCCCCGGTTTGGACTCGGAACATGGTTCCGAGTCCTGTTTTTCTATCTTTTTCATGAGCGTACACGCATTGTTATTTTCCAGATGGTATGTTCACTGAATACATGTCTGTTCCATGTAATCTTCGGCACGTTGCACCGTCTCAGCAGCTTGCCCATGAAGCCCCTGGAACCAGGCTTGGCAACTCAATAAACAGGTCTCATGGGGGGACTAATTTTGAATCGCGAAGAACGCAACGAGTTGGTGCTGCAGCACTTGCCGCTCGTTGGCTATTTGGTGTCGGAGCTCTGCGCGAGAGCTTCTCATTTGTCGCGCGACGATTTCGCGTCGGTGGGTTCCGTGGCGTTGATAACGTCTGCCGATTCCTTCGATCCGAACCTCGGAGTCCCCTTCGGCGCGTTTGCGCGCCGCCGGATCGTCGGAGCCTTCGCGGACGAGATGCGGGCCAGCGACTGGGCCACCCGGTCAGCGCGCAAACGCATCAAGGAAACCATGTCGGTCCAGGAGACGCTCTCCGGGGTCCTTGGCCGCACGCCTTCGGTCGCCGAGACCGCATCGGCCCTGGGTGTCGAACGAAGCGTGGTGGAAGCCGCCCTGGCCGATGCCGCGCGGACCCTGTCGCCGCTGGACGACGTCGTCGTGGACACCGTCGCGGCGGAGACCATCTCCCCGGAGCATTCGGTCCTTGCTGATGAGCGACTCAAGTACCTTCGCGCCGCCGTCGAGGCCCTGCCGGAGAAGATGCGTTACGTCGTCGAGGAGATCTACTTCGGCGGGCGGACCGTCAAGGAACTCGCCGAGGAACTCGGGTCCACCCACGCCGCGGTCTCCCAACAGCGCGCCGAGGGTATCCGCCTCATGCGCGACGGGCTGTCCGCGCATTACGCGGACGATCCCGGGCAATCCTTCGAGCCCCAATCGCGCATTACCGCCCGACGCCGGCACGACTACCTCTCCACCCTCGCCACCGCCACCCTGGGCGGAATCACCCGGAGTTTCAGCTCGCCTGATGCTGCGTTGAACCGGGCCGTCTAGCCTCCGCCTACTTTGCGGTCGGCACGCGGCGGAGCACGACGGCGGCAAGGACTGCCGCTCCCGCCATCAGGACGAGCCCGATCGCCGCTGTGATGTGGACCCCCGATTCAAAGGCGGCACGTGCCGCCGCGGTGAGGGCATCGCCCAATGGTTGGGGCAGCGTGGCCGCCGCGTCCACGGCTCCGGCGAGCGTCTCCCTCGAGCGTTCGCCCGCGTGGCCGGACAATTCGCCAGGAAGCAACAAGTGGTGTTGGTAGGACGCGGTCAGGATGGAGCCAAGCACGGCTGTGCCCAGCAATGATCCGAGTTCGTAACCCGTTTCGGAGATCGCCGATGCAGCACCCGCTTTATCGGCGGGAACCGCGCCGAGGATCAGGTCATTGGAGATGGTCTCCGCTGAGCCGACCCCGATGGCCAGCAGCAGGAGTGCCGTCAAAAGGTACCCTGGCCCCTGGCTGTGGTTGCCCAGGGCGGCCACCAGGTATCCCACTGCGCTCAGTGCCAGGCCCGATGCCACCACCAGGCCCGGGCGGATCCGCTTGACCAGCGGAACCACCACCAGGCCCGCAACGATGGTGGCAAGCAGGGCCGGAACCATCGCGATCCCCGCCTGCATGGGGGATTGGCCTTCCACGAGCTGCAAGTGCTGCGCGAAGAAGTAGATGAAGCCGGTCATGGAGAACAAGGACAAGACGTTGGCCGTGATGGCCGTGCTGAAGACCTTGTTCCGGAAAAGCCGAACGTCCAACATAGGCGATGCCAATGAGCGCTGCCTGCGGACGAAGACAATTCCCATGGCCAGGCCGAACGCCATGAAGGCCGCGGGTCCGGGGCCAAAACCGTGCACGGCGGCCTCCTTGATGCCATAAACCACCGGGGCCATGGTGAAGATGGAGAGCACGATGCTGGGAACGTCGGGCTTTCCCGGATTGCGGTCCTTGGACTCGGGGATGAGGAAGGGGCCGAAGGCGAGTAGCGGCAGCAAAAGTGGCACTGCAACCAGGAACACGGCTCCCCACCAGAAATGCTCCACGAGCCAACCACCGAAGATCGGCCCGAGCGCGGCGCCGCCGGAGAATCCCGCTGCCCACACGGCCACGGCGAGCCGGCGGCGGTTCGGGTCCGGGAAGATGTTGCGGATCAAGGACAGCGTGGACGGCATGAGCATGGCTCCGAAGATGCCCATGCTGGCGCGTCCTGCAATGAGCCACTCAGCCGACGGCGCGAACGCGGTGGCCGCGGAAACCGCGGCGAAGCCTGTGCTGCCGATCAACAGCAAGCGGCGGCGGCCGATCCTGTCTCCCAGGTTTCCCATGGACACCAAAAGCGCTGCGAGCACCAGCGGATAGGCATCCACGACCCACAGCAGCTGCACGCCCCCGACTTCCAGCGACCGGGCGATTTCCGGCAGGGCAAACGTCAGCGCCGTATTGTCCACAGCCACCAGCAGCACCGGGAACATCAGGAGTGCCAAGGCAGCCCAATCGCGCCACGGGGCGGATTGGATCGAAGAGGTACGGGGGTGCTGGGTAGTGGACGGCGTGAACATGAAGATAACTGTACCGTCTGGACGGTATAGTTTCAATCTGACTCAACGACCTGCCGCATCGAACTAAGGGATGATTGACACCATGCCGCGAAAACCTATTGCCCGGGACGCTGTCCTGGATGCCTTTGAAGCCCTGCTGATCGAGGTGGGGGAGCGGGCTGCCACCCTGGATGCCGTCGCCAAGCGCGCCGGCGTTTCCAAGGGCGGTTTGCTCTACCATTTCCCCAACAAAGAAGCCATGATCAGCTCCTTGCTCGAACGCATGGACGGGCTGGCTGCGCTGGACATCGCGGCAATGAAGGCGGCCCCCGAAGGTGCGGCCGCGTTCTTCATCAAGTCTTCCCTGTGGGCGGACACCCCCTTGGACCGGGTGTTCGTGGCAGCCACGCGGCTCGCGGAAGTAGCCCATGAAGAAACCCGAAGGCGCTTCGCGGGGATCCAGCAACAATGGCTCGATGTGCTCGCGGAGGAAGTGGGGCCCGAGATGGCCAAAGCTGTCCGGTACATGGGCGATGGACTTTACTTCAACGCAATGCTCGAAGGCGGTGCCGGCGATACGGAAGTCAAGGCCAGCGCAAGGAGCGCCGACGTCGGTGCGCTGTTGGCCGCCGTCGAACGCCTCCGTGCCTAATGGCGCGGCCCAACTGGCTCGCAGTTGTTGTCGTTTAGAGGCTCCAAAACGACATCTAGTGCGAGTCAGCTGGGAAAGTCAGTCGGCTCGGTGACCATATTTGCGGACGCGGGCAGTCCATAGGACAATTGGGAGTTGTGGCAGCCGTCACCGGCAACCACAATCCGATTCATACAACTGAATACGCCTTTGATCTGCGGCGGGAGAGTCCTGCAGGCATGTGATGCAGGCGCCGTAGGAGCAAATCCTCCCCAGGAATCTCTCAGGCCCACGCACCGCCGCGGCAAGGCAACTCTGGAAAGCAGTGCGCTGACGCGTGCTCACCGACGGTGCAAGCGGAACAGTGCCACAAGCACGGTTTCGCGGAAACTCTCAGGTCCAATACAGAGCGGGGAGGAACCCGATTAGCTGTGGCGTACCCACGCCGCCTTATTAATGGAGTTCCTTCGTGACGGTTAGTTCAACCTCCACTACGTTCGTTGACCGGCATATCGGCGCCCGGCGCCAGGCCGACATTGACATCATGCTCAAGTCTGTTGGCTACGACAGTGTCGATTCGCTCGTAGACACCGCGGTTCCCAATGACATCCGCCAGGATGTCGCATTGACGCTCCAGAACGCCCTCAGCGAGGTCGAGGTCCTGGCCGAGCTGCGCAAGCTGGCGGCCAAGAACAAGACGGCCGTGCAGATGATCGGCCAGGGCTATTACGACACTGTCACTCCGCCGGTGATCCGCCGCAACATCCTCGAATCCCCGGCCTGGTACACGGCGTACACCCCGTACCAGCCGGAAATTTCCCAGGGCCGCCTCGAGGCGCTGCTGAACTTCCAGACCATGGTCCAGGACCTCGTGGGCCTGCCCATCGCCAACGCTTCCCTCCTGGACGAAGCCACCGCCGTCGCCGAAGCGGTCCTCATGATGCGACGCGCCAACAAGAACAAGACCGCCCACGACGGCAAGACCGTGCTCGACGCCGATTGCCTCCCGCAGACGATTGCCATCGTGAAGGGCCGCGCCGAGGCGCTGGGCTTTGAGGTGGAGATCGCTGACCTGTCCAGGGGCCTGCCCGAGGGCGACATCAACGGCATCGTGCTGCAGCAGCCGGGCGTTTCCGGCCGGGTGTTCGACCACTCCGCCGTGATTGCCGCCGCCAAGGAACGCGGCGCCCTGGTTACCGTCGCCGCGGACCTCCTCGCCCTCACCTTGATCACACCTCCGGGCGAGCAGGGTGCCGACATCGCGGTCGGCTCCACCCAGCGCTTCGGCGTGCCGCTGTTCTTCGGCGGCCCGCACGCCGCGTACATGGCCGTCCAGAAGGGCCTCGAGCGTTCCATGCCGGGCCGCTTGGTGGGCGTTTCCAAGGACGACGCCGGCACTCCCGCCTACCGCCTGGCGCTGCAGACCCGTGAGCAGCACATCCGCCGCGAGAAGGCGACGTCCAACATCTGCACCGCGCAGGCACTGTTGGCCATCGTGTCCTCGATGTACGCCGTCTACCACGGCCCCGACGGCCTGAAGGCGATTGCCGAGACCGCCCACAACCACGCCCGCACCCTGGCAGCGTCCCTCAAGGCCGCGGGCCTTGAGGTCCTGCACGGCAGCTTCTTCGACACCGTCACCGTCCGGGTCCCGGGCAAGGCTGCCGAGATCGTTGAAGCCGCCGAGGCCAAGGGCATCAACCTGCGCGGCATCGACGCCGACACTGTTGGCGTCTCGGTTGACGAGACGACAACAAAGGAAATCGTCGGCGGCGTCCTTGATGCTTTTGGTGTCGTCGCGGTGTTTGGTGCTGAGCTACTTGAGTCCGGTGAGGGTTTCGCGCTGGAGGCCGCCGTCGAGCGTTCTTCGGACTACCTGCAGCACCCGGTGTTCAACACGCACCGATCCGAGACCCAGCTGCTGCGCTACATCCGCAAGCTGTCGGACCGTGACCTAGCGCTGGACCGCACCATGATCCCGCTGGGTTCGTGCACCATGAAGCTGAACGCCACCGCCGAGATGGAAGCCATCTCCTGGCCGGAATTCGCCTCGATCCACCCCTTCGCCCCGGATTCCCAGACCGAGGGCTGGCGCGAACTGATCGAAGATCTGGAAGCTGACCTGACGGAGATCACCGGTTACGACCAGGTCTCCATCCAGCCCAACGCCGGTTCCCAGGGCGAGCTCGCGGGCCTGCTGGCCATCCGCGGCTACCACCACTCCCGCGGGGACCTTCAGCGCAACGTCTGCCTCATCCCGGCATCCGCACACGGCACCAACGCCGCCTCGGCGGTGCTGGCCGGCATGAAAGTGGTCGTGGTGGCCACGGCTGCCGATGGCACGATCGACCACGCGGACCTGCAGGCCAAGATCGACGCTAACAAGGATGTCCTTTCGGCGATCATGATCACGTACCCGTCCACGCACGGAGTGTACGACGCCGACGTCCGCGAAATCTGCGACTCGGTGCACGCGGCCGGCGGCCAGGTGTACGTTGACGGCGCGAACCTGAACGCCCTGGTTGGCCTGGCCCAGCCGGGCAAGTTCGGCGGCGACGTGTCCCACCTGAACCTGCACAAGACCTTCTGCATCCCGCACGGCGGCGGCGGACCCGGCGTCGGCCCGGTCGCGGCCAAGGCACACCTCGCACCCTTCATGCCGGGCGATGCCAACAAGGCGGCGCACGAAGACGGCGCTTCTTTGCCAGGGACTGGCGTTGCGATTTCCGCTTCGCGTTACGGCTCCGCGGGTGTGTTGCCGATTTCCTGGGCCTACGTGAAGCTCATGGGCGGCGAAGGCCTCACCGAGGCCACGAAGTCCGCGCTGCTCGCTGCGAACTACATCGCCTCGCGCCTGAACGAGTACTTCCCGGTCCTCTACACCGGTGAAGGCGGACTCGTGGCCCACGAGTGCATCCTTGACCTGCGCGAACTGACGGCCAAGACCGGCGTCACCGCCGAGGATGTGGCCAAGCGCCTCATCGACTACGGCTTCCACGCACCCACCCTGGCGTTCCCGGTAGCGGGCACACTGATGGTGGAGCCCACGGAGTCCGAGGACCTTGGGGAGATCGACCGCTTCATCGAAGCCATGATCACCATCCGCAAGGAAATCGACCAGGTTGCCCACGGCGACTTCACGGTGGAGAACAGCCCGCTGCGCCACGCACCGCACACCGCGGCCGCCGTCGTCTCCTCGGACTGGAACCGTGAGTACTCCCGCGAGCAGGCCGTCTTCCCGGTCCACCACCTCAAGCAGGACAAGTACTTCCCGCCCGTCGGCCGCATCGACGGCGCCGCAGGCGACCGCAACCTGGTCTGCTCCTGCCCGCCGATCGAAGCCTTCGAGAACTAAAGGACTCCTCACGATGACTGAGAACTACACTGCGCTCTACGAAGAGCACAAGAAGCTCGGCGCTTCCTTCACCGATTTCGGTGGCTGGCAGATGCCCCTGAAATACTCCTCCGAACTGGCCGAACACCACGCAGTACGTAACGCCGCCGGCTTGTTCGACCTTTCCCACATGGGCGAAGTCTGGGTCACCGGTCCGGAAGCCGCGGCTTTCCTGGACTACGCCTTGGTGGGCAAGATCTCCGCCATGTCGGTTGGCAAGGCCAAGTACTCACTGATCTGCCAGGAAGACGGCGGCATCATCGACGACCTCATCACGTACCGCCGCGGCGACGCCAAGTTCCTGGTGGTTCCGAACGCCGGCAACGCCAAGGTTGTCGCCGAGGCGCTGGCGCAGCGGGCAGCCAACTTCGACGTCGTCGTCGAGGACGCCTCCGCGGCAACCTCGCTGATCGCCGTCCAGGGTCCCAAAGCGGAAGCAATCCTCCTCCGCTTGGTCCCGGCCGAACAGCACTCCCTCGTCACCGGGCTCAAGTACTACGCCGCCGTTGAGGTGCCCTTCACCTTTGCCGGGAACACCACGGATCTGCTGCTCGCCCGCACCGGTTACACGGGCGAGGACGGCTTCGAAATCTTCGTGGACAACGACGCCGCTGCCGCCCTGTGGCAAGCAATCGCGGACGTTGCCGAGGACGGCGAGCTGATCCCCGCCGGCCTGGCCTCACGCGACTCCCTGCGCCTCGAAGCCGGGATGCCGCTGTACGGCAACGAGCTCTCCCGCGAAGACAACCCCTTCTCGGCAGGCCTGGGCCCTGTTGTCTCGCTCGCCAAGGAAAGCGACTTCGTAGGCCGCGCTGCCCTGGAAGCCCTGAAGGCTGAGGGCGCCGGTTCCACCAGCGGCCGCAAGCTGGTTGGCCTCAAGGGCTTGGGCCGCCGCGCCGGCCGCAGCCATTACCCGGTCCTCAAGGACGGCGCAGTTGTCGGCGAAGTCACCTCCGGCCAGCCCAGCCCCACCCTCGGCTACCCCGTAGCGTTGGCCTACGTCGACGTCGAACACGCCGAACCGGGCACGGCCCTGGACGTGGACTTGCGCGGCAAGTCCGAGCCGTTTGAGGTTGTCGCCTTGCCGTTCTATAAGCGGACCAAATAAGTTTCGGATGGGTGACCGTGGTTGCGTTTAGCCCGTCGGGACCGACATCCTCTGCGGGCTCGGTCGCGAAAGACGCCCGCTGAGCGGACGTGACGCTCCCTTAGACGCCCGCTGCCGGATGCCGGTCCCGATGGGGCCGTCCTCGTCACCTTTGGTTATCGAACTGATGGGTGGTTATCGAACAGAAGGGCGAACGGTATGGACCTCGGCTCACCCTTGGTGCCTCTGTTGCGAACCTGCACCTGTCGCGTTCGATCGCCCTAGGTTTTTGGAAGGTGGGCTACCTCCCGCAGGTTGGCCCACTGGAACTGAATCGGCCTACTGGAACCACGGGTCACCTACTAATCCCGAAAGGGCCAGCGTTCTTTTCCGGAACTGTTGGCCCCGAAAACTGAACAAGCCTCTAGCGGTGGGGGAGCGGCATCCGGCAGCGTGCGTCAAAGCGACGAAGGAGCAGCACGCAGAGGATGGTGGCCCCCGCCGCGTAACCTGACCACAACTGTTTTCTTAGACCAACGCAAAGGAAAAAACATGGCAAAAGTTGCACCTGAACTCCAGTACTCCGACGAGCACGAGTGGGTTGCCCGCGAAGCCGGCAACCTTGTGTCTGTCGGCATTTCCGCCGTGGCCACCGACGCCCTCGGCGACATTGTGTACGTTGACTTGCCCGAGGTCGGTGCCGCTGTGACTGCGGGGGAGACCTGCGGCGAGGTTGAGTCCACCAAGTCCGTCTCGGACCTGTACTCCCCGGTGACGGGCGAGGTCACGGAAGTGAACTCCGCCGTCGTCGACGATCCCGCACTGATCAACAACGATCCGTATGGTGCGGGGTGGCTCTTCAAGGTGGCCGCCGAGTCCGACGGTCCGCTGCTTTCCGCGGAGGAATACGCTTCCAAGAACGGTGGCGAGCTGTGAGCGCCGCAACCGGGGCCGCAGGTACCGATAACACCCTGTTCGAGCAGGTAGTTTCGCCGAGCCTGGACACTGTCTTGTCCGTGCTGGATCCGGAGATCGCGGCAAAGATCGACGACGAGCTGAACCGCCAGCGTTCGGGCCTGGAAATGATCGCGTCCGAGAACCACACCGCCGTGGCCGTCATGCAGGCTCAGGGCTCGGTCCTGACCAACAAGTATGCCGAGGGCTACCCGGGCAAGCGCTACTACGGTGGCTGCGAGCACGTGGACGTCATCGAGCAGTTGGCCATCGACCGCGTGAAGGCCCTCTTCGGTGCCAAGTACGCGAACGTGCAGCCGCACTCCGGCGCCCAGGCCAACGCTTCGGTGATGCACGCCCTCATCAAGCCGGGCGATACCATCATGGGCCTGAACCTGGCCCACGGCGGTCACTTGACCCACGGCATGCGGATCAACTTCTCCGGCCGCCTGTACAACGTGATCCCGTACCAGGTCCGCGAAGAGGACCACCGGATCGACATGGCCGAGGTGGAGCGCCTGGCACTCGAGCACAAGCCGGCGCTGATCGTGGCCGGCTGGTCCGCCTATGCCCGCCAGCTGGACTTCGCCGAGTTCCGCCGCATCGCCGACCTCGTGGGCGCCTACCTCATGGTGGACATGGCGCACTTCGCCGGCCTCGTGGCCGCCGGCCTGCACCCGTCCCCGGTCCCGCACGCGCACGTCACGACGTCGACGACGCACAAGACCCTCGCCGGTCCGCGCGGCGGCATCATCCTGAGCAACGACGCCGACATCGCCAAGAAGATCAACTCCGCGGTCTTCCCGGGCCAGCAGGGCGGCCCGTTGGAGCACGTGATCGCCGGCAAGGCCGTGGCCTTCAAGATCGCCGGCTCGGAAGAGTTCAAGGAACGCCAGGAACGCGTGCTGGCCGGTGCCCGGATCCTGGCCGAGCGCCTCGTCCAGCCCGACGTCACCGCCAGGGGGATCTCCGTGATTTCCGGCGGCACGGACGTGCACCTGGTGCTCGTGGACCTGCGCAACTGCGAACTCGACGGCCAGCAGGCCGAGGACCGCCTCGCCGCGATCGACATCACCGTCAACCGCAACGCGGTTCCGTTCGACCCGCGCCCGCCGATGGTGACCTCCGGTCTGCGGATCGGCACCCCGGCATTGGCAACACGCGGTTTCGGTGAAGCGGCGTTCCGTGAAGTTGCGGACATCATCGCTGAGGCACTGATCGCCGACGCCGGCGCGGACCTCTCCGGCCTGCGTCACCGCGTGGAGGCACTCGCCGCCGCGCACCCGCTCTACCCGGGCGTCGCGAACCTAGGCTGACCGTCTTTGGTCGCCTTGGCCCGTCGGGTTCCGGTCGGACGGGTTTTTGGTCACCTTGGCCCGTCGGGTTCGGCCTCCTCGGCATGCTCGGTCGCATAGACGCCCGCTGAGCGGACGTGATGCTCCCTTAGACGCATGCTGCCGGAGGTCGGACCCGAAGGGGCTCCGTCCCTCACCTTCTCCGCGGAATCCGCTCACCCGCCCCAACCCGACCACAACTAACTAAGGAATCCGACCATGGCTGTTGGCGTCTTCGATCTTTTCTCTATTGGGATTGGTCCTTCGAGTTCGCATACCGTGGGGCCGATGCGGGCTGCTGCGGTCTTTGCGGGTGAGCTGAAGGATTCCGGTGCCCTGGAACGGGTGGCGTCGCTGCGCGTTGATCTGTATGGTTCCTTGGCTGCCACGGGCCGGGGGCACGGCACCATGACTGCGGTGCTGCTGGGCCTGGAGGGTTACCACCCCGAGGAGATCCTCCCCGAGGAAGTGGAGGAACGGCTCGCGTCGATCGCGGAGACCGGTCTGCTGAGCCTTTGCGGCGCTGTCGATCCCGAGTCCGGGGTGTCCTTGCCGTACGGGGAAGCGGACATGATCCTGCACCCGC
The DNA here is from genome assembly GCF_052115325.1 of Arthrobacter sp. 2RAF22. Classification (NCBI taxonomy): domain Bacteria; kingdom Bacillati; phylum Actinomycetota; class Actinomycetes; order Micrococcales; family Micrococcaceae; genus Arthrobacter; species Arthrobacter sp. 2RAF22. The sequence continues at coordinate 161,117 of NZ_JBFRGL010000002.1, forward strand.
TCACGGTTCTTCCCCGGCATACGAACGGGATGAAGTTCTCCGTGTCCGACGCCGACGGCGAGGTGCTGCATGAGGCCACGTTCTTTTCCGTGGGCGGTGGTTTCATCGTCCGGGAGGGTGAAGAGGACGCGGCCCAGAAGGAACTGGAGGAGTCCAAGAAGGAACTCCCGTTGCCCTTCCGTACTGCCGCTGAACTCATGGGCCGTTGCTCCTCCAAGGGGCTTGGCATCTCGGACATCATGTTTATCAACGAACGCGCCTCCCGCACCGAAGAGGAAATCCGTGAAGGCCTGCTGCACATCTGGTCCGTCATGGAGGCCTGTGTTGAAACGTCCCTCAAGCGCGAAGGCGTGCTGCCCGGCGGACTGAAGGTCCGCCGTCGGGCCCCGGACTGGCACGAGCGCCTCCTGAAGGAAACCAAAGACCAGGCCCCTGACTACCGGGATCCGAAGTACTGGCAGGAATGGGTGAACCTGATCGCGTTGGCCGTGAACGAGGAAAACGCCTCGGGCGGCCGCGTGGTCACCGCGCCCACCAACGGCGCCGCCGGGATCATTCCTGCCGTGCTGTACTACGCCCTGCATTTCGCCCCCGGCATGGACAAGGCCACGCAACAGGACCGCGACGACGTCGTGGTGAAGTTCCTGCTCGCCGCGGGCGCCGTCGGGGTGCTCTACAAGGAGCAGGCATCGATCTCCGGCGCCGAAGTGGGCTGCCAGGGCGAGGTCGGCTCCGCTTCCTCGATGGCCGCCGCCGGATTGGCCGAAGTCATGGGCGGCTCCCCGGGACAGGTGGAAAACGCTGCCGAGATCGCAATGGAACACAACCTCGGACTGACCTGCGACCCGATCGGCGGACTCGTGCAGATCCCGTGCATCGAACGCAACGCGATCGCGGCGGCGAAGGCCATCAACGCGGCGAAGATGGCGCTCTGGGGCGACGGCACCCACCGCGTCTCCCTGGACGAGGTCATCGTGACCATGCGCGAGACCGGCAAGGACATGTCCTCCAAATACAAGGAAACCGCCATGGGCGGCCTCGCCGTCAACGTCGTGGAGTGCTAACGGGTCGTGGCGGCTTCACCGGGCGACGGCCCTTCGCCGTCGCTTAGACACGTCGCATAAGCGCCCCTACGGTCGCTGAGCGACCTTGCGACCGCGATGCGCTCCTACCCGAAGGACCGCAGCCCGGCTTGTGCGTCCGTCACCGCTGATGGGTCGGGGTTGGCGAGCCCAGCTATTTTCTGTCTAGTGTCCGTCCCCAGTGCCATCGTGTATCCATGAGCGGGGGAAATAGCAGAGGGCCGATAGACTTGGAGCTGAACGCCTGCGCCGCACACCGGTGCCTGCTGCCTCACGTACGCAACTGATTGGACACGGCCCCCTTGCGAGAATTTACCGCACGCTTTGCCACCGCCGAGGAAATCGAACACTGGGACAAACACGTCACGGCCAACCCCAACGGCGGCAACCTCCTCCAATCCGAGGCCTTCGCGGACGTGAAGCAACACTTTGGCTGGAAGCCCTTGCATCTCGTCTACGAGACCGCGGACTACAGCAGCTACAACCTGGTCCTGGAGAAGAGCTTTCCACTGCTCGGCAAGCTCTGGTACCTCATCAAAGGCCCCGACGTTGCCGGCGTCGAGGACATTCCGGGGATCATCAAGGCAAACCGGGAATTCGTGAAGCGGGACAAGCTCGGGGTTTTCGCCGTTAAGATCGAGCCGGACATTGTCCTCAGTGGCGAAGCCCGGGACGCGATCGAGGCCACCGGAGTGGTCAAGACCCCCAACCTGCAGCCGAACGACTCCACAGCCCTGCTGGACATCTCTCCCGAGGAGAACCAGTTGCTGCGCAACCTGCATTCCCGCGGCCGCAACGCCGTTCGCCGGGCCATCCGCGAAGGCGTTGAAGTGCACACCATGGAACCCACGGAAGAGAACTTCCGTTCGATGTATGCGCTGATGACTAACACGGTTGAGGCGAAGTCCCAAGTGCGGGTCCGTGAATTCGGGTACTATCGCCAGTTCTGGACCAACTTCATCGAGCGTGGCCAGGGCAGGCTCCTCTTTGTCTTTGAAAACGGTGTGCCATCGGTCGGAGCCTTCGTCATCAACTATGGCCGGAAAGGCACCTACAAGGACGGCGGATCGCTGCAGAAGCGCGCGCAGTACGGCGATTCGCATTTGGTCCAGTGGACGGCCATCAACCAGGTCAAGGAACTGGGTTGCACGGAGTACGATTTCTGCGGCACTCCGCCCGCGGACCGGCTCAAAGACACCTCGCACCCGTTCCACGGACTTGGCCTGTTCAAGACCAGCTTCAGCAAGACCGTCACCGACTTCGTCGGCTGCTATGACCAAGTCATCAGCCCGCTGAAGTACAAGCTCTGGACTGCTGCGGGCGAACGTATCGCACGGCAGATCTACACCCGTCGCACGGGTCAACAGTTCTACTAGGCCAGCAGTTCCAGAAGGCTCGCAGCGCCACCCCGCCTACCGCATGTTGCACTACCCCGCATATGGAGGAACCACGCCCTTTGGAGGAACACCCGCGTGACTGACCGCCCCGACAACAGGCCCAACACGGATGGCTTGCCCAAGACGCAGCCGCTCAAGCCATCCCAGGTGCGCCAGAATGTCAACGCCAAGCGCATGCTTCGCAGGCTGGTGCAGGGGGAGAACCCTCCCACTGCCCCCATGAGCATCGTCGACCGCCTGGCGGGTAGTCCCTACGCCAACCCCATCATCCATGTGGGCGGTGTTGACGCTTCGGCCCGCAAGACCATCGACTTCGCCCTGCATATGGCCGAAACGATGTTCCGCTACGGGGCAGGTGCCCTGGAAGTGGAGACCAGCATCATCGCGGTCACGGCTGCGCTCGGCTTGAAGAACATCGAAGTGGACATCACCAACCAGTCGGTCGCGCTCAACTATGCGCCCAAGGACCAGACCCCCATCACACTGCTCCGGGTTGTTCGCTCCTGGACCAACAACTACGCAGGCCTGGCCCAGGTGCACCAACTCGTCACGGATATCGTGGCTGGCGGTGTAGGCAGGTCGGAAGCGGTGAACCGGCTGGATGACATTATCCGCAGCAGCAAGCCCTTCCCACGGTGGATGGTCACCATGGCGTTCGGCGTCTTCTCTGCTGTCTTCGTCGGAGTCCTGGGCGGGGGACTTGGCGCTTCCGCCCTGGCTTTCGTCTCCAACATGCTTGTCAATCTCGTGGCCCGGCAATTGGGCAAGTGGCGCACGCCCGACTTCTTCGTGACAGCGGCCTGCTCCTTCCTGGTCACGTTCATCGCGCTCATGCTCCACTGGACCGGGGCGGACATCCCGCCGTCCATCGTCGTGGCGGGCGGCATTCTCCTGCTGTTGCCAACCGGGCGGCTCGTCTCTTCCGTGCAAGACGCCATCAACGGATTCCCCGTGACTGCGGCCGGACGATTCCTGTCCACGATCCTGACCTTCGGCGCGATCGTTGCGGGCATCGCCGTCGCGGTAGTTGTGGGTGACCTCATCGGCAGCGTCGCGATCGACGTCACGCAAACATTCCCCGAGGCGTATCCATTGTGGGGCCAAGCCATCCTGATAGCCGTAGCCGTGATTGCCATCGGCATCACCGAACAGACCCTGCTCAAACTTCTGCTCCCGACGGCGGCAGTGGGTTTGGTGGGTTACTTCGTCTTGTGGGGGGCTTCCAGCCTTGGCTTCGGAGACCGGCTCTCGCCGGCGATTTCCGCCGTGGTCATCGGCCTGCTCGCGCGGATGGTGGCGCTCAAGCTCGGAGCCCCGCAGCTCGTGGTCGCCGTCCCGGCCGCCCTCATCCTGCTCCCGGGCCTGAAGATATTCCGTTCCATGTATGTATTGACGGTGCAAGAAGCAGATGTACTGGTGGGTTCGGGAGGCATGCTCAACGCCGGAGCAATCGTGCTGGGTGTGGCCGCAGGAATCGTGCTGGGGGACAACCTTGCCCGGCCACTGACCAAGGGACTGGCCAGCAACGAGCGCCGCCGCGTGCGCCGGCGCTAGCCGCGTCCGCTGGGCCGCCAAGCGGTAAGGACCGCTAGATCTGCCCGATAGGGAGTTTCTTCTCCGCCTGGAAATCGTCCTCCACACGCCCCTGGGCCCAGTATCCGGAAAGCGATACCTGGGACCGCTCGAGCCCACGCTGCTTGAAGAAGATGTCGCGCAGGCCCTTCATGTAGCCGCGTTCACCGTGCGCAAACACGTCTACGCGTCCGGGCAGCCACTCGGCTTCGCCCAAGGCATCGAGCAGGATCGAGCTTGATCCGGCCGGGACTCCGGAGCGAAGGAGCCAGCGCATCTCCACGCCCTCGGGAGCGGCGACATCAAGGATGTCCGCGTCGCTATCGACCTCGAGGAAAGCATGGCCCTTCGCGTCGGCCGGCAGGGATTCGATCGCGGCGGCAATCGCCGGGAGCGCGGCGTCGTCGCCGGCGAAAAGGTACCAGTCGGCGTCGGGCGCCGGGTTGTAGGCGCCGCCGGGGCCCGTGAAGACAAGCGTGTCCCCGGGCTGGGCCGCCAGGGCCCATGGGCCTGCAAGGCCTTCGTCGCCGTGGACCACGAAGTCGATTGCCAGTTCCTGCGCAGCTTCGTCCACCCAACGGACGGTGTAGGTGCGGGTGTACGGCCATTGTTCGCGCGGCATGGTCTCGCGGATGGCCCACAGATCCAGCGGCAACTCATACTCGACGCCGGGCTGCGGGAACACGATCTTCACATATCGGTCCACGAAGCCGTTGTTCGCATAACCGGCAAATCCGGGTCCACCAGCAATGATCCGCACCATGTGGGGCGACAGCTGTTCCGTGCGCAGCACAGTCAGGTTCACTTGGGGGCGGGTATTGCGGGATGCAGACGACGTGGCGGGCAAAGATGTCATGTAGGCAAGCCTAAGCTAGGGCAGCGGTGGAAGCTCCCAGATGACGGGATCCGCGCCTTGCATCCGGAGCAGGGCGTTGGCGCGGCTGAACGGGCGAGAGCCGAAGAAGCCCCGCGACGCGGAGAGCGGGCTGGGATGGGCGGAGGAGATCACGGGGGCGCCTTCAAGCAGCGGCTGTACGGCTTCAGCGTCCTTGCCCCACAGGATCGCGACGAGCGGACTCTGCTGCCCGGCAGCATTTCGTCGGCGGGCGACGGCGGTGACCGCCGCCGTCGTGATGGCCTCCCAGCCTTTGCCCCGGTGCGAGCCGGCAGCACCGGCCGCGACGCTGAGCACCCTGTTCAGGAGGAGTACTCCTTGGCCCGTCCAGGCCGAAAGATCGCCGTGGACCCGCGGCGGGAGCCCGAGATCGGTTTCCATCTCCCGGTAGATGTTCGAGAGGCTGCGGGGGATGGGCCGTGTTTGTCCGGAAACCGCGAAAGAGAGCCCGACGGCGTGTCCCGGCGTCGGGTAGGGGTCCTGGCCCAGGATCAGCACCTTCACGTCGGCCAGCGGCTGCCGGAAGGCACGAAGTATGTTGGACGCCGCAGGCAGCACGTGCGCTCCGCGGCCGGCCTCGGCCGCCACGAAGGCGAGCACCGAGCGCAACTCGTCCTCGATGCCGGAGAGCGCGCCCGCCCAGTCCGGCGCCATGAGATCCTCCAAGGCCATTCCGGGTAGTGCCTCGAACCCGGCGGAGTGATCTTCGGATTCAAGCTCAAATAACGCTTCTTCGCCTGCCACCCAGCCATTGTCCCTGTCCTCGCGGTCCGGGGGAAAGCGCCGGCCCTCAAGGCGGCGGGGCAAATGACATCGGTGTTATTCGCCCGTTACCATGGGCGGGGGACATTTTTCAGTCAATGCGTCGAAGGAGTGTGTCGTGGCAGAACCCGCACGGGAACCCATGGCGTCCGAAGCAACTGGATTGGTGCTCGAAGACCTGTCCGCCGGACTCCGCAGTGATTCGCCGCTCGGCGAGCGTGAACAGCAGATGCTCGCCCTGGAGAGGCAATGGTGGAAGTACGCCGGGGCCAAGGAACAGGCCGTCCGGGAACTCTTCGATCTCTCCGCGACCCACTACTATCAGCTGCTCAATGCCCTCATAGACACCGAGGAAGCATTGGCGCACGATCCTATGCTGGTCAAGAGATTGCGTAGACTACGTATGTCACGTCAGAGGGCCCGCACAGCGCGCCGTCTCGGTTCCGACGCATAGAGCACCCGCTGATCCCCCAGCCAGCAAGCAGCAAGGACAAGGCTTCACCATGACCAAATTTGCCCGGGATGAATTCGACCGTGTCCCGCAGAGCTCATCGCGGCAAGGTGTCCACAGGCTCGTCGCGTCTGCTTCCCGGCCGGCCCTGTGGCCGGTGCTGCTGCTGGGCGGCATCGCACTTGCTGTAGGACTCGTTGCCTTCCTGATCCTTCCGAAGCTTGGCTTCACCTCGTCGACGACGCCGCAAGCCGTCGTCACCGCTGACACTTCCAAGCAAAGCGCCGCGGCGCCACCTTCGGCGAACAGCTCTGCGCAGGCATCCAGCCAGCCGTCTACCCAGCCGAGCCCGGGCGACACTCCGTCCAGCACGCCGACGCCGACCCCCACGACGGCGCCATTGGACAAGACGGCGGCAGTAGCGGTCTACAACGGCACCACCACCGGTGGCCTGGCTGCGCGTGTGGCCGGCATGGTGCAAGGCGGAGGATGGCCGTTGTCCACTGTCGCAAATTGGGGCGGCATGCCCCAGCAGACGTCGTCGGTCTTCTACAAAGGCGCGGCGCAGAAGGGCAATGCCGAAGCCCTCGGCAAATTGCTGGGCATTTCCAACCTCGTGGACAGCGCGGAGTTCCAGCAGCCCGTGGTTGTGGTTCTGGGCCCCGGTTACAAATAGCAACTCGGTTACGCCTCAATAACATTGCGGCCACCCGCACCCAAGGTTGCGCTACGGCAACGTGACTGTGGTTACAGTAGTTGTGAGCTGGCCCGGAGATCCCGGAAGCCGGCCACTGCTAGTTGAAAGTGTGGGGATCATGGCTTTGGGAACCGTCAAATGGTTCAATGCCGAAAAGGGCTACGGATTCATCACCGTGGATGAGTCCGGTGACGACATCTTTGTGCATTGGTCCGCCATCCAGATGGATGGCTTCCGTGCGCTCGAAGAAGGACAACGCGTCGACTTCGAACTGGGCGAGGGCCAGAAGGGCCCGCAGGCAGAAAGCGTGCGGCTTATCTAGTGGGTGTTGCGGCAACAGGGCTGTCCTGGCCCCTCGGAGCGCGCCGGTCCCGGGTAGTTTATCTGCTTGCAGCTTCGGCAGCCTTGGCCCTTGGAGTGGCCGGATGTTCCGCCCCCGTCGGCAACGCCAGACTGAGCTCCGTTACCCCAAGCGGCGACGGCGTCCTGCGCATCGGCGTGATCCTGGACAATACCGGTGGTTCCGCATTCCTCAACGAGTCCGAACTGGCTGCCGCCAAGTTGGCTGTCAAACAAATCAACGACGCCGGCGGATACAAGGGCCGTCCCGTCGACTTGCTACCGGCGTCGGCGGCCGGTGAAGGCGGTGGCGCTAGCCAAGGGGCCGGCGCGGCGGCCTTCTCTGCCGACACTGCGGCACAAGCCAAGGCGTTGTTGTCCGCCCACGCAGACGTCGTCGTGGGGCCGAGCGATTCGAGCCATGCGCCCGCCGCGATCGATGTGCTCTCTCCCGCCCGGATTCCGCTCATCTCGCCGGCGAACACGGCGTCGGGGCTGAGCAGCTACAAGAATGGCGGCTTCTACTTCCGCACGTCTGCCGCTGATGCCGCACAGGGCAGCGTCCTGGCGAAGCTTGCCCGCGACGCCGGCGCCAAGCGCATTTCGGTCCTCCACGAAGCCGGGGATTACGGTACGCGCGTCTCGGGAGCGGTCATGGACGCTGCCCGCGGCCTCGGAATGGACGCCGTGTCCAACGCGGAATTCGCGGCAGGCAAAGCAGCTCCCGCCGCGGCGGGCATCAAGTCCGGTACGCCGGACGCCGTCGTCGTGGTTGCCCGTGATGGCGCCCAAGGCGCCCTGGCTGAGCTCCTGAATGCGGGGCTGAGCGGCAAGAGCCTGATCTTGAGCGACGGCGCGATCCGCCAATACGGAACCGCGCTCGGTGCAGGGGGCCTCGACGGCGCGCGGGGAATTCTTCCGGGCGTCTTCCCGAGTGCGGAGTTCCAAGCCGAGCTGACGGGCATCGACCCCAAGCTCAAGGACACGACCTACGCTGCCGAGACGTACGACGCCGTCACCCTCGCGGCGCTTGCCGCCTCAACGGCGGGCGACGATGCGGGAGGCTCGATCGCGGCCTGGCTCACCACTGTGTCCGGCGGAGTGCGTCCGGCGTCGGGCGATGCGGCAACGAAAGAACGTACGTCTTGTGCCTCATACAAGGACTGCGTCGAGGTGCTGAAGGGGGCCAAGCTCCCGGATTACGACGGCGAGTCCGGCACCATCGGGTTCGACGCCAACGGGGACGTTACCTCGTCCAATTACATGGTCTTCACCTACGGGGCTGACAACACTGCGCGGGTCAGTGGCAAAGAGACGGCCTCCCGGACTCCGTGACGGCTTGTGCCCGTAGCGAATTCCCTGGGCGTGGCGAGTAGTTTCCGGCTCTTCCTGCTTGCACTCTCCTCGGGTGAGTGCTAATTATTGATTAGCACTCTCAGGCATTGACTGCTAATCCTTCACGGCTCCGGCCGTATGGAAATGGTGGCGGTGCCTGGGGGAACAAAGAAAACCTTGCTGGGGTGAGATCCGGAGCACGCGGCGTACAGAGGCCGAATGTGAAGGATCGTCCGTCGCGGGCACCGCAGTGAAGGCACCTTCTTAACGACTGTCCCGAAAGGACTACCGCCGTTATGGCCAAGATCATTGCATTTGATGAAGAGGCACGCCGCGGTCTCGAGCGGGGTCTGAACATCCTCGCCGACGCCGTCAAGGTCACCCTCGGCCCGCGTGGACGCAACGTCGTCCTCGAAAAGAAGTGGGGCGCCCCCACGATCACCAACGATGGTGTTTCCATCGCCAAGGAGATCGAGCTGGACGATCCTTACGAGAAGATCGGCGCCGAGCTGGTCAAGGAAGTTGCCAAGAAGACGGACGACGTCGCTGGCGACGGCACCACCACCGCCACCGTCCTGGCCCAGGCTCTCGTCAAGGAAGGCCTGCGCAACGTAGCTGCCGGCGCCGACCCGCTGTCCCTCAAGCGCGGCATCGAGAAGGCTGTTGACGCCGTCATCCGTGAGCTGCTCGCCTCCGCCAAGGAGATCGAGACCAAGGAAGAGATCGCAGCCACGGCTTCCATCTCTGCCGGCGACACCGAAATCGGTAACCTCATTGCTGAAGCCCTGGACAAGGTTGGCAAGGAAGGCGTCATCACGGTCGAGGAATCCAACACCTTCGGCCTGGAGCTTGAGCTCACCGAAGGCATGCGCTTCGACAAGGGTTACATCTCCGCTTACTTCGTCACCGACGCAGAGCGCCAGGAAACGGTCCTCGAAGACCCGTACATCCTGATCGTCAACTCCAAGATCTCCAACGTGAAGGAACTCGTTGCGGTCCTGGAGAAGGTCATGCAGTCCAACAAGCCGCTGCTGATCATCGCCGAAGACATCGAGGGCGAGGCCCTGGCCACCCTGATCGTCAACAAGATCCGTGGCACCTTCAAGTCCGTTGCCGTCAAGGCTCCGGGCTTCGGTGACCGCCGCAAGGCACAGCTCGCCGACATCGCGATCCTCACCGGTGGCCAGGTCATCTCCTCGGAGGTCGGCCTCAGCCTCGAGAACGCAACCCTCGAACTGCTCGGCAACGCCCGCAAGGTTGTTGTCACCAAGGACGAGACCACCATCGTCGAAGGTGCCGGCGACGCCGACGCCATCGCCGGCCGCGTGGCGCAGATCCGTGCCGAGATCGAGAACTCCGATTCCGACTACGACCGCGAGAAGCTGCAGGAGCGCCTGGCCAAGCTGGCCGGTGGCGTTGCAGTCATCAAGGCCGGTGCCGCAACCGAGGTAGAGCTCAAGGAGCGCAAGCACCGCATTGAGGACGCAGTCCGCAACGCGAAGGCTGCCGTTGAAGAAGGCATCGTCGCCGGTGGTGGCGTTGCCCTCATCCAGGCCGGTGCCAAGGCATTCGCCAACCTGCAGCTCGAAGGCGACGAAGCAACGGGCGCCAACATCGTCCGCGTTGCCATCGACGCTCCGCTCAAGCAGATCGCTTACAACGCCGGCCTTGAGCCGGGCGTTGTCATCGACAAGGTCCGCGGCCTGCCGTCGGGCCACGGCCTGAACGCTGCAACCGGCGTTTACGAGGACCTGCTGGCTGCCGGCGTCAACGACCCCGTAAAGGTCACCCGCTCGGCTCTCCAGAACGCTGCCTCCATCGCTGGTCTGTTCCTGACCACCGAGGCCGTTGTTGCCGACAAGCCGGAGAAGAACGCTCCGTCTATGGGTGGCGGCGACGACATGGGCGGCATGGGCGGCTTCTAGCCCCCGCTGTAGCCCACCAGCCACACGCACGACGGCGGTCCCCACTTCGGGTGGGGGCCGTCGTCGCCGTTTAACGACGCTCGCTCACGTATGTCGGGTTTTGGGCGGACGCTCGCTCACGTATGTCGGGTTTTGGGCGGACGCCCGCTCACTTCTGGGGTCAAGGAGTGTCGGGGTGGTCTGGCAGGATGGAAACCATGACGATTATTGCTGCCGCCGATGGTTCTGCCCTCGGCAATCCCGGGCCTGCCGGTTGGGCCTGGTACGTGAACGACTCTTGCTGGAGGGCCGGGGGGTGGCCGCACGGAACCAACAACCAGGGCGAGCTCATGGCGGTGCTGGACTTCTTCCGGTCCACGGCACATGTTCCCGATGAAGAGCTGAAGATTCTCTGCGACAGCCAGTACGTCATCAATTGCATCACCAAGTGGATGCCGGGATGGAAGCGCAAGGGCTGGCGCAAAGCGGACGGGAAGCCCGTCTTGAACGTCGATCTCCTCAAGGACATCGACCAGGCTATTGTCGGCCGCAAGTACTCGTTCGAGTGGGTCAAAGGCCATGCCGGCCACGACCTCAACGAGGCGGCCGACGATCGCGCGCGTGCGGTCGCCACAGCGTTCCAGCAGGGAATAGCCGCGCCTGCCGGGCCGGGCTATCCGGGAGCTGAAGCCGCACGGTCCTTGTCCCGCACGCTGTCAGTCGGCACACCATCAGTCGGCACGCCGTCAGCCCGCACGTCGTCAGCCCGTACAGCGCCTATGGAGGCGCCCTCGCTTTTCGACGACGACCACGACGACTCGGATGCCCAGGATGAAGACCTCACGTTGTTCGGCGGTCAGGACCTCTCAACCGGGTCGTCCTTGCCGAACGCGGCGGGGGCGTTCATGGAGCAGGAGACGTTCATCGAGCCCACTTTGTTCGCTGGTGACGACGAAGGGGTCCTTGGCCAGGCCGGCGGACGCTCGGACGAGGAAACGGTCATTCTCCTTGAGAGGGAGCTCCTGAGGCCCGACGTGAGGGGAGACCTCGGGCGCACAGGGATCCTGCTGCACCCGGACTTTACCGAGATTGGCAGCTCCGGACGCGTCTGGTCCCGGGACGAACTCATGATGGCGTTGGAGGGCGATCCCGGGGAAACCGCGGAAGTAGAAATAATTTCCGCTGAACGCCTCTCCAGTAACACCATGCTGCTCAGTTATAGAAGTTATGGGCGCACAGGCTCCGCATTGCGGAGCTCGATCTGGTTGCTCGACGACGGCCGATGGCGGTTGCGCTTCCACCAGTCGACGCCGGAGAAGTAGCGGCTCAGAAGCAACCAGACCCCGGAAAGCGGTTGGACCCCGGCGGGACGGCGGATTGGCTGCACCGCCGGGATCCCGGGTCCAGCTGTCAGTAACTGAACCGCTGGGTGTTGCCCTGCTCGGTTTGGAGGTAGCTTGCCGCCGCGGAGGACAGCGCGAGGTTGATGGATGCCAGCGAAGCCTCCACCTTGTTCTGGGTCAGCGTCCACTCCGAGACGAGGGCCTGGAAGTTGTTGGCCGCTGATCCCTTCCACGTAGCTTGGAGCTCGTCCAGGCCCCGTTTCATCGCTTGGACGTCGGCGCTGATCCGATCCACGGTGGCCTTGACGTTGGCGGACTTGAGCTGGAGCAGTTCGGTATCGACGGAGATAACGCTCATGGGGCGTTGCCTTTCAATCAAAGAGATCCGCAGGTGCGGCTGGCTTGTGGTCCACACCACGAGCCTAGAAGCCGTCACATGGCCCGGACAGTGCCGAATCTCTCTATGTGGACAACTCGCTCAATCAAGCCGCCAGGCATAGAAAACTGCTAGTCGGAGATCTCCGCCTCGGCGATGCCCGCATCTTCGGGCATCTCGGACAGCTCGTCCTGGAAGGGGAGGCTGACAACCAGGGTGGCTCCGCCGCCGTCGGTCTCTTCGACCCGGACGGTACCGCGGTGGGATCCGACAATTGCAGCCACAATCGCGAGACCGAGCCCGCTGCCGCCCGTTTCCCGCGTGCGCGAAGTGTCCGCCCTGTAAAAGCGCTCGAAAATCCGGGGCAGTTCCTCGGCCGGAATGCCGCTGCCGTGGTCCCGCACCTCGAGAACGGACAACGGGCCGGCGGGCGTGTTCCGGACCCCGACGGCGAGCTCAATCGGCGTTCCTTCGGGGGTGTAGCGCAAGGCGTTACCCACCAGGTTCCCCAGGACCTGACGAAGCTTGGCCTCGTCACCCTGGACCGGGGCAGGCGCTGCCGCTCCGCCGTCGAGCCCTGTGAGCGAAATCTTCCGCTCGCCCGACGTTGCGAGTGAGTCTACGACGGCGTCATTCGCCAGTAGGTGCAGATCCACCGGCTTGAGCTGCAAAGGCCGTTGTTCGTCCAGGCGGGCCAGCAGCAGCAGGTCTTCCACCATGGATCCCATGCGCTTGGCTTCGCTCTCGATCCTGCCCATGGCGGTGCCCACGTCTTCCGGCGTGGCAAGGGCGCCGTGGCGGTAAAGCTCGGAGAAGCCGCGGATGGTGACCAAAGGCGTGCGCAGCTCGTGGGAGGCGTCGGCGGCGAATCGCCGCATCCTTGCCTCGGAGGCGGCACGCGCCGCAAAGGACGATTCAATGTGCGCGAGCATGGCGTTGAGGGAGGCGCCCAGGCGGCCGACCTCGGTGACCGGATTCTCGATATCCACGCGACGCGAGAGATCACCGGCAGCGATTGCGGCCGCCGTCTTCTCAACCCGGGCGAGGGGGCGGAAGGAACGTGCAACGGTCCATGTCGCGATGAAGAACGCGAGCACCAGGGTCAAGAGTCCGACGCCGACCACCACGAGCGTGGCGTGTTCCATGACTCGGTCCACGGGGGACAGCGGCAGGCCTACGATCACCACCGCGTTCTGCCCGGTCCGGTTGTCCACTACGTTGACCGCCACCACACGCCAATCGCCGCCAGCGGTGCCGTTCACCTGGAAGGGTGCGTAATTGCGGTTCTTGGCCTCAACCGGGGTGATGTTGGCGATGCTCGGCCGATCCGTCTTGCTTCCGCCGAACGGATAGGGCGGCTGGCCCTGGACGTAGAGCGTCAGGGAATAGTCCGTGGGCACGGCGGGGCTCGCCTCAGACAGGTTGGCAAAGGATTGCTGCTGCTGGGCGATCTGGACGGCAGCCCTGAGCTTGTCATCCACTTGCCCTTGGAGGTAGCTCTTGACGAGCGTCAGCGTCCCGGCGCCAGTGGCGGCCAAGGCAAGGAGCAGCAGCCCCATGATGATGGCGACCAGCTGCGACCTGAGGGAGGCCGACTTCCAACGGTTGAACAAAGTCAGCGCTTCTCGGCCGTCCGCAATACGTAACCGACGCCGCGCTTGGTCTGGATCAAGGCAGTGGCATCCGGATCAATGTCCACCTTGCGCCGGAGGTAGGAAATGTAGGACTCCACGATCGAGGCGTCGCCATTGAAGTCGTATTCCCAGACGTGGTCCAGGATCTGCGCCTTGGAAAGCACCCGGTTGGGGTTCAGCATGAGATAGCGGAGCAGCTTGAACTCGGTGGGCGACAGCTCGATGATGGTGCCGCCGCGGCGGACCTCGTGCGCGTCGTCGTCGAGCTCCAGGTCATCCACGCGGATGACGGCGTCGTCGTCTTCCATCGGCTGCGTGCGGCGAAGCACGGCGCGGATCCGCGCCACCACTTCATCCAGGCTGAAAGGCTTGGTGACGTAGTCGTCGCCGCCCACGGTCAGGCCCGTGACCTTGTCCTCCGTGTCGTCCTTGGCAGTCAGGAACAGGACAGGGAAGTGCTTACCGGCGGCGCGAAGGCGGCGGGTGACAGTGAACCCGTCCATGTCGGGGAGCATGACATCCAGGACCGCGAGGTCCGGGGCGTGAAGATCGGCGGCAGCGAGCGCTTCGCGGCCGTTCGACGCCGCAACGACCTCAAAGCCAGCAAAGCGCAGCGAGGTGGAGAGCAGCTCACGGATGTTGGGTTCGTCGTCGACGACGAGGAGCTTGGCTTCGGGGCCGTTCTTTTTCATACCATTCATGATGCTCCCAGTTTCTGGGAGTTGACTGGACGCTTGTTGTGAGAATTATCGGGGTGTCGTGGTTGTGGGCCCGGGCTAACTGCCGAGAGCCAGCCCGACGCCGAGTCCCACCATGGTGACAGCAATTCCGCCGTCAAGGATCCGCCAGGACGCCGGTCGCGCAAAGAATCCGCGCAGCAGTTTCGCGCCGAAGCCGAGGGAACAGAACCATAGGATACTGCCCAGCATGGCTCCGGCGCCGAACCACCACTGCAGCCCGGGTCCTTGCGCGTTCGCCACGGATCCCAGGAGCAATACGGTGTCCAGGTAGACGTGGGGGTTGAGCCATGTCAGCGCCATGACAGTCGCCAGTGCTGACGCCAGTCCGCTTCGGCCGGCCCCCGACGGTCCAGGCTCCGCGGAGACGAGCGCTTGCGGCCTTAGGATGCGCCGTGCCGCCATCACGCCGTATGTCACCAGGAATGCCGCACCGACATAGCGGAGAACGACGACGGCGGCAGGCGCCGCGGCGAGCAGGGCGCCTGTGCCGAGTACCCCGGCCGCGATGAGCAGGGCGTCCGAGATGGCGCACACGGCAACGACCGCACCGATATGCTCGCCGCGGATGCCCTGCCGGAGGACGAAGGCATTTTGGGCGCCAATCGCGACAATGAGGGCCAGGCCTGTGCCGAGGCCCAAGCCGGCGGCGTGGAAGACGTCGGGGGAGTTCATTCTTCGAGGCTAAGTTCCACCTTCGTCATTAGTCCAGCTAATTATTCTTAGGCATCGTAAGATCATCTTATGGCCAGATTCTCCTCCGAACAGTTGCACACCTTCGCCGCCGTGCTCACGGAAGGCACGCTCGACGCCGCCGCCCGGTCACTGAACGTCACGCCGTCGGCGGTCTCCCAGCGTCTCAAGGCGCTTGAACAAGCGTCCGGAAGGGTATTGCTGCAGCGCAGCAATCCGGTCCAGGCCACGGAGTCGGGACATGTGGTGCTCAGATTGGCGCGGCAGCTCGCCCAATTGGAGGCCGACGCCGAACTTGAACTGGGCCTGCCCGGCGAATCCCCGATGGTCTCGGTTCCGATCGTGGTCAACGCGGATTCCTTGTCCGTCTGGTTCCTCAAGGCCCTGACAAGGGTTCCCGCGGAGCTGAACGCTGTCTTCGATCTTCACCGCGACGACGAGCAGTATTCCACGTCCATGCTGCGCGCCGGAACTGTCATGGCCGCAGTGACCGCGACTCCTGAGCCGGTGCAGGGATGCCGGGTGGAGCCGCTCGGGAGCATGCGATACCGTGCCGTCACCACTCCGGGCTTCAGGGCACGGTGGCTTCCCGACGGCGTCGATGTCGCCTCGCTCTGCGCTGCTCCCGCCGTCGACTTCGACCGCAAGGACGAGTACCAGCACCGCTTCCTGGAACTCCTGGGCGGTGCGGCTCGTGGGATGGAGCCTGCAGGCCCGCGCCACTTTGTTCCGTCCAGCCAGGAGTTTGCCGAGGCCATTCGTTTGGGGCTCGGGTGGGGATTGCTGCCTGAACCGCAATGCGGCCGGGACATAGCCGATGGATCCCTGGCGGAACTCGCGCCTGAGCGGCCATTGGACGTGCCTCTGTACTGGCAAAGGTGGCGGACACCGTCGCGCATATTGGACGCTGTGACCGAGGCGGTCCGGAGCACCGCCGCGGAAGTGCTGCGCAGGGCCTGAATGGTGCTGCGCAGGCCTCGGCAATCCGGCCAAAAGCCAACACGCCGCGGGCACAGTCCTAAATTGTCGGACCCCGGATTCACACTTGAGCCATGGAAAACAAACAAGAATCACGCGTTGAAATTCAAGACGTCGAATTCCATGTCAGCTACCTGGACACGCTCTCCGGACGCATCGAGCACGAGGACTTCAGCGACCGCCGCGCCGCCGAACGCTTCGCGGATGCGCAGCTCAAGGACGAGGAGTCCTGGGCTGTGGTCGACGTCGTCGTGCGGCAAGGAGCGCAGCCCCAGGAACACGCACAACAGCTGGTTGCCTAGCCAGAAAAAATGACGCGCCTTACCCGGCGGGTACGTCCTTGGCGTCCATGATCCGGTAGGCGTAGCCCTGTTCGGCGAGGAAGCGCTGCCGTTTGGCCGCAAAATCCTGGTCGAGGGTGTCCCGGGCCACCAAGGAGTAGAAGCGTGCCGCGCGGCCGTCCTGCTTGGGCCGAAGCAGGCGCCCCAAGCGTTGAGCTTCCTCCTGGCGGGAACCGAAAGACCCCGACACCTGGATCGCCACGGATGCCTCGGGTAGGTCGATCGAGAAGTTGGCCACCTTGGATACCACGAGGGTCTTGATGTCACCGGCCCGGAAGGCGTCGAAGAGCTTCTGCCGCACCTTGACTGTCGTATCGCCCTTGATCACGGGAGCATCCAAACGCTCGCCGATCTCATCCAACTGGTCGATGTACTGGCCGATCACCAGCAGCGGCTCGCCTTGGTGCAGGGCAACGAGCTGCTCCACCAAGTGGGTCTTGGTCTCGGACGTCGCGCAGAGCCGGTACTTGTCTGCATCCTCAGCCATCGCGTAGGCCACGCGCTCGTCCCTAGGCAGGTCTACCCGGACCTCCACGCAGTCCGCCGGCGCAATGTAGCCCTGGGCTTCGATGTCCTTCCACGGTGCGTCGTAGCGTTTGGGACCGATCAAGCTGAAGACCTCGCCCTCGCGGCCATCCTCACGCACAAGCGTCGCCGTGAGTCCCAGGCGCCGCCGGGCCTGCAGGTCCGCGGTCATCCGGAAGATCGGAGCCGGGAGGAGATGGACCTCGTCGTAGATGATGAGTCCCCAATCGTGCCCGTCCACGAGTTCCAGGTGCGGGTAAAGGCCTCCGCGCTTGGTGGTCAGGACCTGGTAGGTCGCGATCGTGACGGGCCGGACTTCCTTGACCGCGCCCGAATACTCGCCGATCTCCTCCTCCGTCAGCGACGTCCGCTTGAGGAGTTCGTCCTTCCATTGCCGGGCCGCGACCGTGTTGGTCACCAGGATCAGCGTGGTGGTGGAGCTCGTAGCCATGGCTGCGGCCCCCACCAAGGTCTTGCCCGCGCCACAGGGCAGCACGACGACGCCGCTGCCGCCCGCCCAGAAGTTCTCCGTGGCAAGCTTCTGGTACGGCCGCAGGTGCCAACCGTCCTCGTTCAAGGCGATCAGATGCGGCGTGCCGTCCACGTAGCCGGCGAGGTCCTCGGCCGGCCATCCGAGCTTGAGCAGCAATTGCTTGAGCTGTCCCCGCTGGGAGGAATGCACCACGACGGTTTCGCCGTCGATCCTGGGCCCCAGCAACGGCGCGATTTTCTTGGCCCGGCTGACTTCCTCGAGTACGGGGTAGTCGGTGGTCCGCATGACCAATCCGTGTTGCGGGTCCTTTTCCAGGCGCAAGCGGCCGTAGCGGGACATGGTCTCTTCGATGTCGATCAGCAAAGAGTGCGGCACCGGGAAACGGGAATAGCGCAGGAGAGTGTCGAGGACTTTTTCGGCGTCCAGTCCCGCCGCGCGCGCATTCCACAGGCCCAAAGGGGTGAGCCGGTAGCTGTGGACGTGTTCGGGGGCGCGCTCAAGCTCGGCGAACGCCGCGATCGCATGCCGTGCCTCGGTGGCGAGCTCGTGGTCGACTTCCAGCAGGATGGTTTTGTCGCTCTGTACGATCAGCGGACCGTCGCTCACTATTGCTTCCTCACTTGTGCGGCTCGCCCGCAGGTTCCACATCGATGATGCGATGGATGGACAAGACCCTTTCGGTGTCCCTGGCGGCGTCGAACACCCGGACGCGCCCTCCGGACACCGATACCGGAACAACGGTTTCGGTGTTGGAATTCCCCAAGCCGTCAACCACGTTCATGGTGACCGCTTGCTTCAGCCGGATGGCCCTCTGCAGGGTTTCGAGGCCCAGTTGCGTTGCCGCCTCGCCGGTCACCTCGCCGTGGACCGCCCGATGGTGCCTCAACACCGCGAGCTGGGCGTCGACGTCGTCGTCCGGTGGTGCGGTGCGGGGCGCCGTATACACGGGACGGGCGCCAGCGGCCACCGACGCCGTCCTCTTATAGCGCACGACGGCGGTCTCCGCCTCCTGCACGGCAGGCGAGAGTCCCAGCTCGCGCAGCACCCTCACGGTCTCCCGGGGGCTCGCGCTGGAGGTCAGTACCGTGGGGGCGATCCGGACAAGCCCCAGGCTTGCGGCCCCGGGCTCGCGGACGAGCTCGGCGATGGCGGCCTCGTCGTCACTTTGGATGAAACTGGGGCTGCTCGCGACCCGCAGCCGGCCGTGCCTCGAGGCAATGTCCTTGATCAAGTAGCGGAGCGGCTGCGGAACGTCAGTGGCAGAGTGGGTGCGCAGGAACGCGAGGATGGTTTCGGCGTCCTGGCCGGCGTCCAGCGCGCGCCGGATCGAATCTCCGGAGAAGCGGAAGATCGTGGCCGGGCCCTGGCCTTCGGCGTCGGCGATCAAGAGCAGTTTTTCGCTCAGTTCAGGTGCCAGGTACCCCGGCGCGACGGCGGTCAGGTCCGCTTGGAGCAGGACGTGGTTGACGGCGGCGGGCAGATGTTCGCCGAGGATGCTGAGGGCCAACTCGGGCTGTTCGGTGGCGATCGCCGAACCAAGCTGGGTCAGGGCGCCGGAGCCCATGAGCCCTAGGAGTTCGGCTTCGTGCAGGATCCCGCGGACAAGGGAGCTGAACCGCCGCGACATCCGGGGCTGGGACCATTCCGCGCGTTCCATGACGGCCTCGGCGTTCAGCACTGGAGCTTTGCCGTCCGGTGCTTCCACCTCGAGGGTGAGCTCTTCGAGGATCTCCAGGATCCGTTTGCGGACCAGCGGAGCGTCAGGGCGTTGGGCCTCTGCGGACAGGGCATTGATGGGGGTTGCCGGAGAGCCGGATCGCGGTGCCGTGGTGGCGGGCCCGGGAAGGGTTTGGCCCACAAGGGAGGGTGCGCGCTCGCTCGCGAGCCAGGCGTTGACCAGCCAGAGCCACTGTTCCTGGCGGGGGAGCGTGAGCCATTCCAGCGATGGCGGCTGCACCCAGGTGGAACTGTCCACATCGAGCCGCAGCAATCCTGACAAGGCACTGAGCTCGAGGATCAGGGCGGTCTCGGACAAGCCCAGGCGGAGGCTGTCGGCAAGGCGTTTGAGCTCGCGCACGCCCACCCCTCCGCTGCGCAGGGTGACCACGGGCTGCTCGCGGACCGCGTAGAGGAGTTCACCCACCAACCGGAGCGCTTCTGCGATGGCACCCATGGCGGCGTTCCGGCGCAACGCGGCACTCGTCTGGCCCAGTTCAGGAACGGGAGGCTTCAAGGTGAAGTGGTCCACGATTGCGCCGCCGCGCAGGGACAGGCCCACGCTGTGCGGGAGCTCAACGTGGCCGGCGTCCAAGGGGACAAGCAGACCGCGGGCCAGGAGCCAGTCCACGGGACCGACGTCGCGGCCTTCATGGAGCACGGAAGCCTTGCGCTGGGCCTGGGGAACGGCCCCCATGGCCCAACTGCCGAACTTGTTCAAAAGGGGACGCGTCCGTACGGGTGCCTCGGACAGGATGTGCTGAAGGTTCTCCGGCGTCGAGGTCCAGCGTTGCAGCGCCAACGCAGCATCCATGGGCGTCGTGGCGGCCAGGATATCGGCGCCGCTCTGGTGGAGTTCGGCAACGAGATGCACCACGCGCTGGGCGAAGGCCGGTTGCAGCCGAACCAACTCGGTGTAGCTGCGGCCCAAACCGGCCGGATAGATGCCGATGACGTCCTTGAGGCTGCCCACCGGCAAGTAGAACCGCTGCCGCCCCGGATTGTGGACCGTGGCCGGCGGATCGGCCCGGTGGATGAGGGCGAGTTCCTGGAGCTTGTTCAGGATCGGCTCGAGCGCGGCAAGGGTGGCGCCATTGATGCACTTCTTGAGTCCCGCCGCCGACACGCTGTGGCCCGTGTCCGTGTTGGTGCATAGGTGGAGTGTCTCCAGTACCTGCATCTCCGGTTTGTTGAGCCGTTCCAAGGCGCGCTGCACGCTGACGCGGGCGCTTGCCCGCGCCGCGAGCGCAGCGAAGTCCGGGACCACCGGGGAGATGAGGTCCGGCCGCGCGGCAAACAGGGCCCGCAGCGAATCATCGCTGCGCGCTTCCAGTTCCTTGCTGAGCGCGCGAATAAGGGACATCAATTCAACGTTACAGCCAGCCGGGTCCGCCGTCGGGCTTTCCGGCTGCTCATTGCCGACGCCGCGCCCACACAGCGTCCACCACCAGCGCGGCCATCAAAATAAAGGCGAGCGGCAGCCCGTAGAGAGCGGTGGACGTGACCCACACCGGTGCCACTCCGTTGGCGAAAGCGATCCCCATGACGGCGGCTACGGAAGCCAGGGACAGGACTGCGACGACGGCGGCAACGATCGTGAGCGGGCGGCGGAAGTCGTGGGGAATCATGGAAGCAACGCTAACAGTCCCGGGCGGCATCCCCTGTTCCAGGCAAGGGTGCAGCCTGGCCGCGGGCAAAAGGCGGCGGGACCTGCCTGCGGGGGTCTCAAAGCGCGAATCGGTGGCCGGGCAGGATAACCTTGAAGCAATAGACCAACATGGTCCAGGCAGTCACCCCTATTCCCGCAGTCTCCTGCGGATGCGGTGGCGTGCCGGCTGTGTCTCGCAAGTAAGAACGAAGAAGGTTGATTACGTGCCCACCGGCAAGGTCAAGTGGTATGACAAGGAAAAAGGCTTCGGATTCCTCGCAGCAGAGGACGGCCAGGAAGTGTTTCTGCCCAAATCCGCACTGCCCGAAGGCGTTGCGGATCTCAAGGCAGGAACCCGGGTTGAGTTCGGCGTCGCCGACGGTCGCCGGGGCGCCCAGGCGCTGGGCCTCCGGGTCCTGGACAAGTTGCCTTCCATCGCCAAGGCCAAGCGCATGAACGCCCGCGAGCTCGCTCCGGTAGTCCAGGATCTCGTATCTGTACTGGACAACCTCTCCGGCACGTTGTCCGCCGGCAAGTACCCTGAAGGCGCCAAGGGCAAAGCCATCGCAGCAGCCCTGCGCAAGGTTGCCGACGAGCTGGAAGCCTAAACCTGCCATGACATCAACGGCGAAACCCCGCACCGGCATTCCTGTGTGGCGCGTCGGCAAGCCGGACGCTTTCCTTGCGGCCGCCGTCGACGTCGCCCGCAATGCGGTGGAGACCATTGCCAAGCCGGCAGAAATCGGGCCGCATATTGCCGCGCGCTCGGAAGGCGAACGCGTCGTCACGCACCTGTTCGAATCGCGGCTGGCCGGGTACGGCGGATGGCAGTGGTACGCCGTCGTGACCCGCAACTCGCGCTCCAAAGTGGTCACCGTCAGCGAGCTTGGCTTGCTGCCGTCCGAGGACTCCATCCTCGCTCCTGAATGGGTGCCTTGGGCAAAGCGCGTCCGTCCGGAGGACGAGGCTACCGCGGCCGAGGAGGCGGAGGAAGCCGGCGTCCCCGTTGACGCGGACGACGACGGCGACCCTTCCCGTGAGGACGTCGCCGCCCCGGGTGACGAACAAGAGAGCGACGACCCCGACGACATCGAGGCTGACTAGCCCTTGGCGGACCCGGCGAGTGAATTTCGTGAAGGTGGCAACTGATGTCCACCTTCAAATCGCTCGGTGTCCTTAACTACCGCATTTGGTTCATCGGTGCGCTCGTTTCCAATATCGGCACGTGGATGCAACGGACTGCCCAGGACTGGCTGGTCTTCGCCCATCTGAGCAACCACGATGCCGGTGCGATGGGCGTGACCTTGGCCCTCCAACTGGGTCCACAGCTTTTCCTGGCGCCGTGGGCCGGACTGCTTGCCGACCGCTACAGCCGGCGCAGGCTCCTCGTCATGACGCAATCGGCCATGGCGGTCCTGAGCACGGGCTTGGGACTCCTGGTCCTAAGCGGTGCGGCCCAGTTGTGGCATGTCTACGTGTTCGCGCTCTTGCTTGGCGTCGTCTCGGCACTTGACGCCCCCGTCCGCCAGACGTTCGTGTCCGAGCTGGTCAAGGACGACTATCTTTCCAACGCTGTCGCGTTGAACAGCGCATCCTTCAACGTCGCCCGCATGATCGGTCCCGCGGTGGCCGGCGTGTTGACGGTGGCCGTGGGGCCGGGCTGGGTATTCATGATCAATACCCTGACCTTCCTCGCGATGCTTGGCGCGATCCGGGCCATTCCGCTTTCCTCCTTGCGCGTCCAACCCCGGGCCGCCGCAGGCAAGGGACGCATCCGTGAAGGGCTTCGCTACGTCCGCAACCGCCCGGACATTGTGGTTGTCCTCGTCGCGATCTTCATCATGGGCACGTTCGGACTGAACTTCGTCCTCTTCATCGCGGCCATGGTCGGCACG
Organism: Arthrobacter sp. 2RAF22; assembly: GCF_052115325.1. Lineage (NCBI taxonomy): Bacteria > Bacillati > Actinomycetota > Actinomycetes > Micrococcales > Micrococcaceae > Arthrobacter > Arthrobacter sp. 2RAF22. Next base: position 183,930 of record NZ_JBFRGL010000002.1, read on the forward strand.
GAGTTCGGCATGGACGCGGGGGCATTCGGGCTGCTCAACTCGGTCATGGCGATCGGCTCCGTCGCAGGAGCATTGCTTTCCGCCCGGCGAGGGAGGCCACGCATGCGGCTCATCTTCGCGGCGGCGGGCGGGTTCGGCCTCGCGAGCGGACTGGCCGCCCTGGCGCCGAACTACACCATGTTCGCCTTGGCATTGATTCCCTGCGGACTGTTTGCCCTGACCATGATCACGAGCGCCAACGGCTACGTGCAGTCCACCACGGAACCCGTCATGCGCGGCAGGGTCATGGCACTCTACATGGCCATTTTCATGGGTGGAACGCCCATCGGTGCACCGTTCGTCGGCTGGGTGTCCAACGTCGCCGGACCCCGGTGGGCAGTGGGAGTGGCCGCTGCCGCGGGCGCCAGTACCGCCGTCGTCGGCATCGTGTGGATCATCCGCGCGCGCCAGCTGCGGCTCCGCTTCGACCGCAGCGCCGGCGGGATGCGGTTCTTCCGGATTGAGTCCCAAAGCGCGGGTCCAGCTAATAGGGACGCCGTTAAAAGGGACAGCGCCGCCCGGGATCCCCACCCGGACGACGCTGACCAGCCTTGACCGCGGGAATGCGGCAGGCCCTTACTTCTTCAGTTCGCCCACCACGAAGTCGATGCTGGCGAGCAATGCGGAGACGTCGTCCGGCTCGATGGCAACGAAGGTAGCGATGCGCAGCTGGTTGCGGCCCAGCTTGCGGTAGGGCTCCGTGTCCACGATCCCGTTGGCGCGGAGCACCTTGGCGATGGCCGCGGCGTCGATCGAGTCATCGAAATCGATCGTGGCAATGACGTTGGAGCGGTCCTCGGCCTTTGCCACGAACGGGGTGGCGTACTCGGAAGCCTCTGCCCAGCTGTAGATACGGCTTGCGGAGTCCGCGGTGCGTCCGGAAGCGAAATCCAGGCCACCGTTCTTGTTGAGCCACTGGACCTGGGCATCCAATGTCACCAAGGTGGACAGGGACGGCGTGTTGTAGGTCTGGTTGAGCTTCGAGTTGTCGATGGCCGTCTGCAGGTCGAGGAAATCGGGGATCCAGCGGCCGCTTGCCTTGATACGGGCGGCGCGCTCCAAGGCGGCGGGGGAGAAGAGGCCGAGCCACAGGCCTCCGTCGGACGCAAAGTTCTTTTGCGGGGCGAAGTAGTAGACGTCGGCTTCGGCAACATCAACATCCAGGCCGCCGGCTGCGGACGTCGCATCCACCAGGACCAAGGCGCCGTCGTCGCTGCCTTGAACCCGCTTGACCGGAGCGGCGACACCCGTCGAGGTTTCGTTCTGTGGCCACGCGTATACGTCCACGCCTGCTTCGGCCTGGGAAACCGGCCGGGTACCAGGCTCGGACGTGATGATGGAGGAAGCTTCAAGGAACGGTGCCTTGTTGGTCGCCGAAGCGAACTTGGAACCGAACTCACCGAAAGAGAGGTGCTGGGCCTTCTTCTCGACCAGGCCGAAGCTGGCGACGTCCCAGAACGCGGTGGAGCCTCCGACGCCGAGGATCACCTCGTAGCCCTCGGGCGCACGGAAGAACTGGCTAAGTCCCTCGCGGACGGAGCCCACCAGGTTCTTGACGGGTGCTTGGCGGTGGGAGGTGCCGAGGATCGTTGTCGAGGCGGCGGAGAGGGCCTCGATCTGCTCCGGGCGGACCTTGGAGGGCCCGGCGCCGAAGCGGCCGTCCTTGGGCAGCAAATCGGCGGGGATGGTGATGCTGTTGTCGCTCACGGGATGCTCCAATGGTGAAGTAGCGGCCTAGATGGGTCGTGGCAGGTGGCAAGCTGCCCCTTCGACTCCCCAATTCTGCCTGACACCGCAGGCGGGGGCAGAACCGAAGGTGTCATAGTCCGCCACGTGGAAACCCATCGTTCCGCCGGCTCAGGAGAGGACGGCGGACCGGGCGGTGGACAAGCGCCGGAATTATCCGGAGTAATTCCAAATAAGCTAAGCTTGGAGCTGGCGAAAATACGCAAGATACTGCGCTCGAGGAGCTGAGCTGGATGACGGATCTGATCGATACCACTGAGATGTATCTTCGGACCATTTTGGAGCTTGAAGAAGAGAACATCGTGGCTCTTCGCGCCCGCATCGCCGAGCGCTTGCGGCACTCCGGCCCCACCGTTTCCCAGACGATCGGGCGGATGGAGCGCGACGGCCTGGTGATTGTGTCCAACGACCGGCACCTTGAGCTGACTGAAACGGGCCGGAAACGCGCCACCGAGGTCATGCGCAAGCACCGGCTCGCCGAACGGCTCCTGGCAGATGTCATTGGACTGGACTGGGCCTACGTGCACGATGAAGCGTGCCGTTGGGAGCATGTCATGAGTGAGCGCGTGGAACGACGGCTCTATGAATTGCTGGACCACCCCACGGAATCGCCCTATGGCAACCCCATTCCCGGACTCGAAGCGCTGGGTGGAGCCGCGTCCCACGCCTTTACGGATGGCGTGGTCAACCTTCTTGACGCGATGAACGAATATTCACCTGAAAACCGGGTCACCGTCAGCCGGCTGGCTGAACCGATCCAGGTGGAACCGGAACTTCTGGTCCAGCTGGACGAGGGCGGAATCCGCCCGGGCGCCAGGGTGTCCCTGGAGCGCGTGGGGGAGTACATCTCCGTTCGCGTGCCTAATATCGAGGGCGCGCTGGAGCTGCCGCCTGAGGTTGCCTCGCACGTGTTTGTCACGGTCGCCTAGCCGGCCCGGCGGGGTCGCCCGCAAAGATAACGAAATTATTACCGTGGGGCTTAATCCCCTATAGTTAAATACTGGCGCCGATACCAAAGCGTTACCTGATCCGAAGCCGAGTTCTGCCAGCGGATCAGGTGGATTAGTCCATTCACTGGCAGAAACGGAGGAACCACCATCGGCTGTCGAAAGACGGCCTTGGGGTGAAGTCCGTAGCGGAAGTGCAAACAACGCAAGGCCCCTCCGGGTACCTTGCGTTTCGTGCCCTTCGCGCGGACCGGGTCCACGATCTCTCTGGCCCGAATCCGACAGCTAACTTCGCAGGCTTGCCAGAGAGGAAAACCTTGACCACGCAGAACACCAGGGGCCGCAGGCGCGCGTCCGGTCCTACTGCTGAGCTGCGGGGCACAAGCGCCGTCGAGCACGAGCGGCCGCGCGATCCCCATCGCGAACTTCGCCGCCGCAAGGGTCCTTTGCGGCAGATGGCCGAATTCGCCGCCGCGAGCGGAGCGGGACAGAAGGCCGGAGTGGCCCTCGCCACGACGGGCCTCATCCTGACAGTCGCTATGCCGGGCACCGGCGCCATGACGGCCACGGCGGATTCAAGCCAGGCCGCCTCGGCTGTGGGCACCCAGCCCGAGATTCCTGCCGCGGCAAGCGCCACGATCGACTTCAGCCGTGCCGCAGTGTCAACCACTGCGGATCCGGACAGCAAGCTCAAGCAGCTCTTGAGCGCACAGTCCGTCGGCACCATCAAGACCTCGTCCTCCAAGGGCACCCTGGGGGCGCCCCTGGACACCCTGACCACGGCCTCGCCTTTCGGCTACCGCGTGAATCCCATCACGGGCGGTTTGGGGGAGTTCCACCGCGGCCAGGACTTCGTGGCCCAGTGCGGCACCCAGGTCCATGCTGCCGCGGCCGGCAAGGTCACCTTCGCCGGCTGGCATCCGTATGGCGGCGGAAACCGCATTGTGGTGGACCATGGCAACGGCCTGGAAACCACGTACAACCATTTGTCGTCGTTCAACGTCCAGGTGGGCCAAACGGTTGGCCGAGGCGATGTCATCGCATTGAGCGGCACTACGGGCGCCTCCACGGGCTGCCACCTCCACTTTGAAGTCATGGTCAACGGCGACGTCGTTGACCCCCTGGGCTGGCTGTAGCCAATCCGATGGAAGTCTCTCGCATGCTTGTCACGCTCCGTGACCTGAATGTGACATTCAGCCAAAACTCATGTACCGTCTAACTCGCATCAACTTTTAGAGAGTTGATGCACTCGGGTGGATTGCCTAGCTCTGCCACTGCCCGAGGTTCCGTTCGCAAAACATCGTCTGGCAGAGGCGGGGGACCCACTTTTGGTCATCTTCACCGATGGCCTTGGGGTTAAGTCGCACGACTTCCGAGAGGGAGGAGTGTGGCCGGATGACTCCCATCCGAATCCGACAGCTTACCTCGCGGGCATAGGGAGAGGCCTCTTAACGTGTCTTCACGCTCTACTGTTGCGCGCCACCGTGCCGCGGTCACCAAGACCAACTCGCTTGCCGTTATCGCTAAGACTGTCGGCAGCAACGCCGGTGGCGTAGGCCGTCAGGCAGCCGTTATCGCAGCTGCTTCCGGTCTGGTGCTCACTAGCGGTATCGCAGCCAACGCTGCAGAAACCAACGTTCCCCGCGAGTCCACTTCGACCTCCGCCCTGGAAGTCCAGTCCATCGCCCAAGCCAGCATTTCGGCCGACTCCTCCGTCGCCATCAAGTACGAACGCCCGGTGGTTTCCACCGAAGCTGCTCCGGTTGTCGCAGCTCCGGTTGCCACCCAGGAAGCCGCTCCGGCTTCGCAGGCTGCCACGGGTGCCGCTACCGGCTCCTCGACGCTTTCTGTGACCGCTGCTGTTTCGCCCGCCACGAAGGTTGCCAGCGGCAAGGGCGCAGCGATTGCTGCCGCAGCTTACGCTCAGCTTGGCGTTGCCCAGGACTGCACTGCCCTGGCCTCGAACTCCCTGGCCGCTGTTGGCATCAACTTCCACGGCTGGCCGGCAGACTACCTCTCCCTTGGCCGTACGGTCAGCGCTGCTGAAGCGCAGCCGGGAGACCTGGTCTACTACCAGAACGGTGGCATGGGCATGGCCCACATCGCTGTTTACGTCGGCAACGGCATGGCAGTCCACGGCGGCTGGAACGGTGGCACCACCGCCCTTTACAGCGTCAATGTCGGCTCCGGCCCCGTCTTCATCCGCGTTGGTGGCTAAATAGCCCCGGTTACATAGCTTCACTGGAACATCCCCGCTGGTCCGCCGGTGGGGATGTCCTGTTTTAACGAGCGTGCGCTTACGTGTCCGGCACATGAACTTTGACCGACACTGCGCTGGAACCGCCGCATGGATTCGTTGATCTGGCCTTCTGGTGTTTACTCTTAGGTTGTCGATCCACAGCCCGTACATGCAGAGGGCAGCCGGCCCTCGCGCCCCTGACGGGTGCGGCCGTGAAGAGGTACGTGCATGCGCACACTCGTTCTGAATGCTGGATATGAACCGCTGGCGGTAGTAACCTTCCGCCGGGCGCTGGTCCTTGTGCTCACCGGAAAAGCGAGCGTAGTGGCCGAAGGCGACGAGCCTGTCGTCGGGCCACAAGAGATTCTCGGACGTCCTTCCGTGATTCTGCTCAATCGCTACATCCGGCCAAGGTACAACACCATCACGGCGGTCACTCGCCGCGGCGTCTTGCGCCGTGACGGTCACCGTTGCGCCTACTGCGGGAAAGCAGCGCACACCATTGACCACGTCCACCCCAAATCCAGGGGCGGCGCGGATTCCTGGGAAAACCTGGTGGCAGCGTGCTTGCGCTGCAACAACGCCAAGAGTGACCACACCCCAGCCGAGATGGGCTGGAAACTGAGGTTCACTCCGGCGGCGCCCACCGGGACTATCTGGCAAATCAAGGAGCTTGAGAAACCTGCGCCCGCATGGGATCCCTTCCTCCTGCCCGAGTCGGCGGCCTGAACCGGAATTGAGCCCGCTTCCCGGGTAATCTGGGCGGGTGGACTTTGATGCGGTGATATTGGCGGGTGGCAAGTCCTCCCGCCTCGGCGGCGTGCCCAAAGCCCAGTTGAGATACGACGGCGCCACACTCCTTGAGCGCGCCGTGGCGGCCGCACGCGGTGCGGGAAGCGTCGTCGTCGTCGGCCCGGATCCCGGCACTCTGCCGGACGGCACATTGACCGCGCGGGAGGAGCCGCCCTTCGCCGGACCCGCAGCCGCGATCGCCGCCGGACTCCTCGCCCTGGGGCACGGAGGCGAAACGCAAGACGGCGAGGAGCCGTCCACGAAGCACGCGCCCTGGGTTCTCGTCCTGGCCTGCGATATGCCCCTGGCCGCCGCCGCGGTTCCGGTCCTGCTCCGGGAAGTTGCAGGCCACCAGGACACGGACGGGGCCATGTCCGTATCCGGCGACGGTAGGAAGCAGCCGCTGCTCGGGATCTACCGCGTATCTGCTTTGCAGCGCGAAGTGCAAGCTGCCGGAGAAGAACGTGGCCTGGTCAACGCCGCGGTTTTCCGCCTGCTTGCTAGGCTTGATCTGCAGGCCGTGCCTGTCCCCGCAGGGTCCACCGATGACGTGGATACCTGGGATGACGCCGCGGCGCTTGGAGTGGACGGCGACCTGCCGTGACAACAGCTGTACCGGACAGTGGAGGCGGATCGTGAAGAGCCAGGAAGAAACGCTCGAGGAATGGTGCAGGAGCCTGCTGCAAGCGTATGAGTTGGACGACGTCGAGATCGACATCAACGAGATCCTGTCCCTGGCGGGCGTTGCAGCCCATTCGGTGGTCCGGCCGGCGGCTCCTTTGACAACCTTCATTGCGGGCTTTGCGGCCGGGCTTGCCTCGGGCTCGGGACAAGCCACTCAATCTGCGTCGATGGATGCAGCCCTGGGCCTGGCACGCACGCTCGCGAAGGACTATACGAACCCCGGAACCGACGCCGGATGACGGAAGCCCCCGGGCATGTCCCGCATGCCGACCACTTGTGGGCCGAGGCGCGGCAACTTGCCTTCGATAGCGCCACGCCCATTCCCGCCGCACCCGTTGCCCTGAAGGACGCCATCGGCAGGACCCTGGCCTCGGATGTCCACGCCTTGCAGGACCTGCCGCACTACGCGTCCTCCGCGATGGATGGCTGGGCAGTCAACGGCAGCGGTCCATGGATCCTCGCCGAACCCGGCCATCGGCTGGCACCGCACCAAGCCAGCCCGATCGCCACGGGTGGCCTGATCCCGCCCGGGGCCAAGGCCGTTCTGCGGAGGGAGAGCGGGGTCCTGACCACGGACGAAGACGGCTTACCACTGCTCGCGCTCGGCGGGAACGCGAAGCCCGGCGAACCGCGCAACGGGCAACACATCCGCGACGCGGGAGAAGAAGCCGCGGCGGGCGAGCTGCTGATCAAATCAGGCGTCGTCCTGAACCCGGCCCATCTCGCCCTGGCCGCCCTGGCCGGACGTGATGAACTGGACGTCCTGGGCAAGCCCCTCGTGAAAATGGTGCTGACCGGCGCCGAGGTGGTGACCGCGGGTGTCCCGGCCCCCGGGCGCGTGAGGGATACTTTCGGTCCCCAGCTTGGCGCCGTCGTCGAGCTCCTTGGCGGCATTCGCGGCGAGCAAATCAAGGTGGGCGACTCCTATGACGAATGGCTCTCGGCCCTTGAGGAAGGTGAGCTGTCGCCGGACGCGCCACCCGCCGACGTCGTCATCACCACCGGGGGTACCGGCCGTTCGGGGACGGACCACTTCCGTCGGGCCATTGCGGAGCTGGGTGGCCGCTTGCTGATTGATGGAATTGCGATGCGTCCGGGACATCCCGGCGTTTTGGCCGAGTTGCCGGACGGTCGCTTCGTGCTGGGCCTCCCAGGCAATCCGCTCGCGGCCATGATGGTCCTCTTCACGATCGGCGCGCCGCTCCTCGCGGGTCTGGGTCACGGAACACTGCCCGAGGTGGGCGAGGTTCCTTGCGGTGCAATGCTCGACGCCGATCCCGGGCGCACGCGCTTGTTTCCCTTCAGGTTTGTGTACGGCTTGGCGTCGCCGGCCCAGCACGCGGGGCCCGGGATGATGCGCGGCCTCGCCAGTGCGGACGGAATCATGGTGGTGCCGCCGCACGGCGTACAACTTGGAGAGGCAGTGCCAGCTTTTCCATTGCCGTGGGGGCCGCCGCTTCCCCGGCCGAAGCCACCGGAGGACAAGGCCAAGAAGACTCCTGCCAAGCCAGCACGGAAGGTTTCGTCCGGTCCGGTGGACTGGAGCGCCCTGACGGGCTGAGAGTTTCAGGTGCGGGATGGACGCGGGTGGATTAGAGAGTCAGGCCTTGCAATGATGGGGACATGAACAGGCATGCTCCCGAGCAGGACATCAATGAAGATGACCTCCAGATCCACCCACCCAAGCGCTCCGCGGCGGGCGTCAAAGCTGTCACCGTGGCATTGGAACGGGGCTGGTCCCAAGCGGGTGTCGGCCGGACCGTCAAGTCAATGCTCCGCGTCAACCAGCGGGACGGTTTCGATTGTCCCGGCTGCGCCTGGCCGGAGTCCATCACGGGCAAACGCAGTCCCGCCGAGTTCTGCGAAAACGGGGCCAAGGCAATCGCCGAGGAGAGCACCACACGCGTGGTCGACGCGGAGTTCTGGGCCCGGCACTCCCTGGCCGAGCTTGGGGACAAGACCGAATACTGGCTCGGCAGCCAAGGCCGCATTGCCGAGCCCGTCGTCATCCGCCCTGGCGAGACGCACTATTCGCCGATCAGCTGGACGGATGCTTTCGCCCTGATCGGCGAGCACGTGAATGCCACCACGCCGGACCGCTGCGTTTTTTACACCTCGGGGCGCACGGCCAACGAGACAGCCTTCATGTACCAGCTGTTCGCCCGCAGCCTGGGCACGAACAACCTGCCCGATTGTTCGAACATGTGCCACGAGTCTTCCGGAAGCGCCCTCAACCCGACCATCGGCATCGGCAAGGGCACTGTCTCCCTGGAAGACATCCATGAAGCTCAGTTGGTGTTCGTTGTGGGGCAGAACCCCGGCACGAACCATCCGCGCATGCTCTCAGCCCTGCGTGATTGCAAGAACAACGGCGGCAAGGTCGTAGCCGTCAATCCATTGCCGGAAGCCGGGCTCCTGAACTTCAAGGACCCCCAGTCGCTCAACGGCGTGGTGGGCGGCGGCACGGACATCGCCGATGAATTCCTCCAGATCAAGGTGGGTGGCGACCTTGCCTTGTTCCAAGCGCTGGGCCATCTCCTGTTGGAGGAGGAGAAGCGGAAGCCTGGAACCGTGGTTGATCGCGCCTTCATCGAGGCGCAGACCGACGGTTTCGAGGCCTACGCCGAAGCCCGGGCTACCCTGGACTGGGCAGAGACGGAACGCGCCACGGGCCTGAGCCGCATCGAAATCACCAAGGTGGCCGGCATGCTCGCCGCCTCAAAGGGCACCATCATTTGCTGGGCGCTGGGCCTCACCCAGCAGCCGCACTCCGTGGACACCTTGCGGGAAATCATCAACCTGCTGCTCTTGCAGGGGAACTTCGGCAAACGCGGTGCCGGCGCCTGCCCCGTGCGCGGCCACTCCAACGTACAGGGCGACCGCACGATGGGCATCTGGGAGAAACCGTCCGAAGGCTTCCTGGCAGCCTTGGACAAAGAGTTTGGATTCACCACACCGCGGGTCCACGGATACGACTCCGTGGAAACCCAGCACGCCTTGGAGAAGGGCGAGGTGGACGTCTTCGTTTCCATGGGCGGCAACTTCGCCGCGGCAGGTTCGGACACCGTCGCCCTGGAGGAAGGGCTCAAGAAAGCCGGGCTGACGGTCCATATCTCCACCAAGCCCAACCGCGCCCATGTTGTACACGGCAAGACCTCCCTGATCCTGCCCACCCTGGGCCGCACGGACACGGACGACAAACACCCGGGCGGACGGCAGATCCTCTCCGTTGAAGACTCCATGTCCGTCATCCACTCCACGCAGGGCCGGTTGACTCCGATTTCGGAGCATTTGCTTAGCGAACCCGTCATCGTCGCACGCATGGCGCAGGCGGTCCTCGGGGACAACCACCCCGTGGATTGGCGGGCCATGGCCGAAGACTACGACGTCATTCGCGACCACATCTCCAGGGTGATCCCCGGCTTCGAGGACTTCAACGCGCGGGTGCGGACCAAGAACGGCTTCGTGCTGCCGAACCCGCCACGCGACACCCGCACGTTCGCCACGGACATCGGCAAGGCACGATTCACCGTGAGCCCACTGGAGTACCTCGAAGCCCCTGCCGGCCACCTGATCCTGCAGACAGTCCGCAGCCATGACCAGTACAACACCACGTTTTACGGGCTCGACGACCGATACCGGGGCATTTCCGAAGGCCGCCGCGTGATACTGGTCCACGAGGACGATCTCGGCGAACTCGGCTTCGAAGACAGGGACATGGTGGACGTCATCTCCACTTTCCGCGGAACGGAGCGCCGGGCGGACAAGTTCCGGCTGGTTGCCTACCCAACGGCCAAGGGTTGCGCCGCCGCGTACTTCCCCGAGGCCAACGCCCTGGTCCACCGGGAGCTCGTTGCCCGTGAATCCAATACCCCCGGCTACAAGGCCATGACGGTGCGGTTCGTCAGACACGGGGAAGCCGCCGGGCATGCGGAACCCGCCGGGAAGGTGGGTAGCTGAGATGGGACGGGTGACCCAGCGCCGCAAGGTGCACAAATTCGTCCTGGACGGCTCCGCCCAGGCCCTGGAGCACCCGGTCCGCTACCGCGAGGACTTCCTGGCCGTCGAGGAACCGCTCGAGGTGCGTTTGGGGCACATGTCCTTCTCGGTGACCATGCGGACCCCTGGCGACGACTTCGACCTCGTGGCGGGCTTCCTGGTCTCCGAGGGTGTTATTTGGGACCCGGCCCAGCTCATTTCCCTGCGCTTCTGTGCCGGCGAGGACGAGAACGGCGTTCAGACCTTCAACGTGGTGGAAGCCCAGTTGCGTCCCGACGTCGTCCTGCCGGAGACCGGGCGCAACGTCTACACCTCCAGCTCGTGCGGGATCTGCGGCACTGACTCCATCGAGGCAGTGCGTAAATCCTCACACTTCAGCCCCGAGGACGACCCCCTGAATGTCCCGGTGGAGGTTCTGGCCGCGCTGCCTGACCGTCTCCGTGAAGCACAGGCGGTCTTCGACAAAACCGGGGGAGTACACGCCGCCGGACTCTTCCGGATCCACGACGACGGTGCTGCCGAGCTGCTGTGCCTGCGGGAAGACGTGGGGAGGCACAATGCGGTGGACAAAGTGGTGGGCTGGGCGCTGCGCGAAGGAATGCTGCCCCTGCGCGGCACCGTCCTGCAGGTCTCCGGGAGGGCATCCTTCGAGCTGGTCCAGAAGGCGGCGCTCGCAGGGATCCCGGTCCTGGCCGCCGTCAGCGCACCCTCCAGCCTCGCAGTGGAGCTAGCACAGGAGACCGGCCTGACGCTGGTGGGCTTCAGCCGGGGGACCAGCTTGAACGTCTACGCGGGCAGCGACCGGGTCGGAGTTCCGGYGGGAGCCGGTGGGGGGCCCACGCCGGCGAGGGCCCCGGCCTGAGCTTGCGAAGGCGGGAGCCGGTGGGGAGTAGGGACCTGCAGGGATAGCCGCCAATCACTTGGCTATTGTTCGGGAACGACGTAGATTTTATCCATCGAATGGAATCTGGTTCCTCCGGACAGTGACCTGCCTACTAGGCTGCTCATAACGGTAAGGAAGCAATCAACCCAGCCCACCGCCAAAGGGGACCTCAATTGCACGACGACCGCCGGATCACTGAGAAGCGGCTCGAACGTTTTGTCCGGGAGCGGATAGCTCCCGCCATCTATGGCCGTGCGCTGCCTCTTGAACTGAGCAGCTGGGATGCCCCGGGGGAGCCGGTTCCGGTCTCGGAAGCACTCCGCCAGGTCTTTGAGCCCCAGGAACACGGTGCCGCGTGGGGCAAGGCCTGGAGCACCAAGTGGCTGCGGCTTCGGGGCGAGGTCCCGGAGGGGTGGGGAGTCGCCGATGGCACCACGGTGGAGATCGTCGTCGATCTCGGGTTCAGCATCGACGCACCCGGATTCCAGTGCGAGGGCATCGCCTGGCGCCCGGACGGCACCATCATCAAGGCCATCTCTCCGCGCAACCAGCATGTCCCGCTGAAGCTTCTGGGTGGCGGACTCTCGGTGGACTTCTACGTGGAAGCCGCGGCCAATCCGGATCTCAGCCAAAGCTGGACCTTCGCGGCAACCCCGCTCGGGGACAAGTCCACCTCCGGAGACGAGCCCCGCTACCGGCTCGGACGCATAGCCATCGCCGAACTCAACGAGGTGGTCTGGGAGCTCCACCAGGACATCTGGACCCTTAGCGGGCTGATGCACGAACTGCCCTTCGAACTGCCGCGGCGGCATGAGATCCTCCGCGCCTTCGAGCGCATGCTGGACATCATGGACCCGGACGATGTTGCCGGTACCGCAGCCGCCGGCAGGGAAGCCCTCGCCGAGGTCTTGAGCCGGCCCGCTTACGCCTCGGCCCACGAACTTCTGGCCACTGGCCACGCCCATATTGACTCGGCCTGGCTATGGCCGGTCCGGGAAACCATCCGCAAATGCGCCCGCACCTTCTCCAACGTTGTGGCCCTCATGGATGAGAACCCCGATTTCGTCTTCTCCTGCTCCTCGGCGCAGCAATTGGCATGGATGAAGGAGTTCTATCCTGAGCTGTTCATCCGGATCCGGGAGAAGGTGAAGGCCGGGCAATTCGTGCCGGTTGGCGGCATGTGGGTGGAATCCGACACCAATATGCCCGGTGGCGAGGCAATGGCCCGCCAATTCGTCGAGGGCAAGAGCTTCTTCCTGCAGGAGTTCGGGATCGACTGCCAGGAGGCCTGGCTGCCTGACTCCTTCGGATATTCCGGGGCCCTCCCCCAGATCGTCAAGTCCGCTGGTTCCCGGTGGTTCCTGACCCAGAAGATCTCCTGGAACCAAGTCAACAAGATGCCGCACCACACCTTCAACTGGGAGGGCATCGACGGCACGCGGCTTTTCACCCACTTCCCGCCCGTGGACACTTACAACTCCGAGCTCCACGGCCGCGAACTGGCCCATGCCCAGCGCAACTACCGGGAGCATGGCCGCGGCACCATTTCGCTGGTCCCCTTCGGTTACGGCGACGGCGGTGGCGGACCCACGCGCGAAATGGTTGCCGCCGCCCACCGGACGGCGGACCTCGAAGGCTCGCCGAAGGTGCGCATGGGAACCGCGAAGGAGTTCTTCACCCAGGCCGAGGCCGAGTACCACAACCTCCCGGTCTGGGTAGGGGAGATGTACCTTGAGCTGCACAGGGGGACGTACACGAGCCAGGCCAATACCAAACAAGGCAACCGCCGCTCGGAACACCTGCTGCGCGAGGCCGAGCTTTGGTGCTCGACGGCGGCAGTACGGACTGCGGGTTCGTTCACCTATCCCGCGGCGGACCTCAAGCGGTTGTGGCGGCTTGTACTCCTGCAGCAGTTCCACGACATCCTGCCGGGCAGTTCCATCGCGTGGGTCCACCAGGATGCGGAGCGGAACTATGCCGCGATCGCCCGGGAGTTGGAAGGCATCATAGCGGGTGCCGCGTCAGCCGTTCTGGGCGAGGGAGACACCACGTTCCTGCTCAATGCCGCGCCGCACGAGCGCAACGGTGTTCCGGCGCTCGCCGCTGCCGAGCCGGTCCACTCGGATAGTCCAGTCAGTGTCACAGAGCGCGCCGGCGGTTATGTTTTGGACAACGGCATCATCCGGGCGGTGCTGGACGCCAATGGATTGCTGACCTCCCTCTCCGATTACGCAACGGGCCGGGAAGCCATTGCGCCCGGGACGTTCGGCAACCACCTTGAGCTCCACCGGGATACGCCGAACGAATGGGATGCCTGGGACATCGACGAGTTCTATCGCCGGAACGTCGTCCCGGTGGTCGACGCGCGATCGGTGACGCTGGAACGTGCAGGCTGGGACGTCGTCGTCGTGGTGGAGCGGACGGTGGGCTCCTCCACCATCACGCAGCGCATTTCCCTCGAAGCGGGCGCGGAATCCCTCGGCATTTCCACCACGGTGGACTGGCAGGAACACGAGAAACTGCTCAAGATCGGTTTCCCGCTGGATGTCCGTGCGGACCGTTCCGCCTCGGAGACCCAATTCGGGCATGTCTTCCGGGCTACGCACACGAACACGTCCTGGGAAGCCGCCAAGTTCGAATTCTGCGCCCACCGCTGGATCCACGTGGCGGAGCCGGGTTATGGAGTCGCAATCTCCAATGCCTCAAGTTACGGGCACGACGTCACCCGGACCATCCGTGACGACGGCGGAACCACCACCAATGTGCGTGTGTCACTGCTGCGGGCGCCCAAGTTCCCGGACCCCCAAGCCGACCTTGGGGTTCACGTCCTGGATCTGAGCATCCGGCCCGGCGCCAGCATCGGCGGGGCCGTGGAAGAGGGCTACCGGACCAATCTCAAACCGAGGTTGCTGGCAGGGGCGAACCCCGTTGAGCCGCTTTTCACGCTGTTCAACCAAGCGTTGGTCATCGAGGCCGTCAAGCTTGCCGAGGACGGCTCCGGAGACGTCATCGTGCGGCTTTACGAATCTCTGGGAGAACGCTCCACGGGCCTCATCACAGCCAACTTCGAATCCCGGATGGTGCAATCCGTGGACCTGTTGGAACGTCCCGTCGAGGCTCCCGGAGTGAAGCCCGGAGCGGGAGCTGCCGAACTGACCCTGCGCCCGTTCCAGCTGGTGACCTTGCGTTTCAGCCGCTAGACGGTTGCGTGCCCGGCCCACCCAACTAGCTCGCAGTAGATGTCGTTTTGGAGGCCCAAAACGACAACAAATGCTGGGCCCACGCCGCCAGGGTTCCCTGGCCGTGGGGCCACACCGGCGAGGGCCCCGGCCTGAGCTTGCGAAGGCTGGGAGCCGGTGGGGACTTGCGAGGCGAGGGTGGCGGTGGGGATCAGTTGGGGGTCAGACGTCGTGCTGGAGGCGCTTGACGAATTGCTTGGTGCGTTCCTCCCGCGGCTCGCGCAAGACATCCGCTGCTGGTCCGCGCTCCACCACTACGCCGCCGTCCATGAAGATGACTTCGTCGGCAACCTGGCGGGCAAAGGCGAGCTCGTGCGTCACGATCACCATGGTCCAGCCTTCGTCGGCAAGTTCCTTGATGACACCGAGCACTTCGCCCACCAGTTCCGGGTCCAACGCCGAGGTGGGTTCGTCAAAGAGCAGCAACTGCGGCTTGAGGGCGAGGGCGCGCACGATTCCCACCCGTTGTTGCTGGCCGCCTGACAGCTCGAAGGGGTAGGCGTCTCGTTTGTCCGCGAGGCCCACCCGGGCCAGGAGCCGCTCGGCCTCCGCGACCACTTCCGCCCGTGGACGCTTCTGGACCTGGAGCGGTCCCTCGATGATGTTCTTGAGCACCGTCATGTGCGGGAACAGGTTGTAGTGCTGGAACACCATGGCACTGCGATCCCGGAGGGCGGCGATCTCCCGCTTGCCCACGCTGCCCGCGAAATCGAGGGTCAGTCCTGCGCCGGAGCCCCGGACCGTCCCCGCGTCGGCGTCCCCGAAGGTGACCGTTCCGGCGTCGGGCACTTCGAGGCCGTTAAGTGAGCGCAGGACGGTGGTCTTTCCCGAACCGGACGGCCCGATCAACGCGACCACCTGGCCGCGCCTGACGTCGATGTCGATTCCGCGCAGCACCTTGTTGCTGCCGAAGGCTTTGGCGAGGTCCCGGGCAGACAGCACCAGCCCGGAGTTCCCGTGGGGGGCGTTGCTGGGCTCAGTGGGCGACATAACGGTCCAATCTGCGCTCCAGGGCGGACTGGCCCGTGGAGAGGACGAGGCAAATGACCCAGTAAACCAGGGCGGACTCGAGGTACAGGATCATGAATTCCTGGCTGAATGCGGCGATCTGCTGGGCGTTGCGGAAAAGCTCGGTGACCAGGATGAGCGAAGCCAGCGAGGTGTCCTTCACGAGGGAAATGAAGGTGTTGGACAGTGGAGGTACCGAGACCCTGGCCGCTTGCGGGAGGATGATCCGCACGAGCGTCTGCGGACGCGACATTCCGATGGTGTGCCCGGCCTCCCACTGGCCCTTGGGCACCGACAGGATCGCGGCGCGGATGACCTCGGCCGCGTAGCCGCCCACATTGAGCGAAAACGCGATGATGGCGCTCGGCCACGGCTCCAGCTTCACGCCGATGCTCGGGAGACCGTAGAAGATCACGAACAACTGCACCAACAGGGGAGTCCCACGGATCACGGAGACATAGAAGCGTGCGACGCCGGAGAGCAATCTGTTGGGGCTCAAGCGCAAGAGGGCAACGAGGAGCGCCAACGCCAGGCCAATGGCGAACGAAGCCAGGGTGAGGGGGATGGTTCCTGTGACGGCGCCCCCGACGATTGGCCCGAAGGAACTCCAGACGAGGTCCCAGTTGAAGGTCATCTGATTGGCCGCCGGCTACTTGGTAACGTCTGCGCCGAAGTACTTCTGGGAGATCTTGGCGAGGGTGCCATCGGCCTGAAGGTCCGTGAGCGCTTTGTCGACCGCGGCTTTGAGTTCGGCGGATCCCTTGCGGAAGACCATGGCGCTTTGCGTCTTGTCGGTGGTCTCCGCGGCGATCTTCAAGCCGGAGTCCGGAGTGCTCTTGGCGTAGTCGAGGTAGGTCAGCTTGTCGTTGACGGTTGCGTCGACGCGGCCTTGGCGGACCAGGGTTGCGGCTTGCGCCCAGCCTTCGACGGACTGCACGTTGGCGCCTGCGTCAACTGCCATCTTGTAGAAGTTGCTGGTCAGCGACTGCGCGGTGGTCTTGCCTTTGAGATCGGCGAAGCTGTTGATGGAGTTGTTGTCCGACTTGGTCACGACGACGCCATTGGAGATCGTGTACGGCGCCGAGAAATCGTACTTGGCCGTGCGTTCGGGGTTGATGGAGATCTGGTTGGCGATCATGTCGAAGCGCTTGGAATCAAGACCCGCGAAGATGCCATCGAACTGGGTTTCCTGGAAGGTCGCCTTCACTCCGAGCTTGGCAGCGACGGCCTGGGCGATCTCGACGTCGAAGCCCGTGAGGGGACCGGCCCCGTTCTCGTGGAAGCTGAACGGCCGGTAGGTGCCTTCCGTGGCAATAACGATCTCGCCCTTGGACTTGATGGCGGACAGCGAGGTATCTCCACCCGACGTCGACGACGGCGAGGAACCACCGCCGCAAGCGGTCAGTGCCAGCGCGACGGCGGCCAGGGTTGCGGACAGTGCTGTGCGGCGGGTGGGCAGGCTCTTCATGAAAGCCATCTTAGTCACGGGACCGGACTGGGGTGCTTCGGGCGGTGTCCGGCGTACACGGGAGGACGCTTAAAAAGGCTGAGTGGGGGCGGTCCCCAACAGCCCGCCACCACTCATCCCCCCAAAAGTGCTCCCGCACGCGCCACGAACCTTGGAAACCCGTTCATTGATTCAAAGGTCAGGCTGCGTCGCCTTCACACATTCATAATTATGGCACGATATAATGGATTTATGAAAGAGGTTACGCGGTATGTTTTTAAATTACCGTGCGGCTAGTCCGGCTGGCAACGGTTTTGGACAGCCAGATGCCTCCCAGGCCAAGTGCAGTGGCCAAAGCGGCAGAGTAATTGATGAGCGGCCGCAGCCACGTATTCGTTGGCGGGATGAGCGGAAAGACCTGTGAAACCGTTAGCAAGGCAAGGCCCAGGAGCAGTGTCGCTGAGGCGGCCCGGAGCAGAACGGGACCCGAACCTCGGACCGATCGCCAGATGCCCGGGATGAGGCATACGGCAACGTAGCCCGGGTAGAACCTGCCCAAGGCCGCATACAGATCAAGGGCCGGCCCAGGGTCAAGGTCATTCAGGCCAACCGTGGAGTCCCGGGTGTCCATCGAGAAGAAGAAGAAGGCCGTGAGGACCGCGGTTGCTCCCAAAACGGCCAAGCCAATCGGCCCGCGGATGGCGCGTTCTCCGCCAGCTGAGCCAAAGGCCCTGGCCACCTTGATGCCCATGAGCAGGAACGTTCCGTAGAGCAGGAACCGGAGCAGCAGGTTGCCGAGGTTGAAGTTGCCCAGCCACCCGTCAATCAGCACATAGGGACCCTCGATGCTGAGAAGGATGTCGAGGGAAATCAGTGCGAACAAGACGAACATCATGCGGTTCTCGCCCCGAACGGCGCTGGGGATGCGAATGGCCGTCAAAATGAGGCAAATGGAGAGCGTAGCCCACGCCAACACGGTGGTCATCCCAGGTTCTCCCAGATTCTGTTGCTGTGGTCGAGCTCGTGCTCATGGCGGCGCAGGGCCTTGCCCAGGGCCTGCAGCCGCTCTCCGGCCAGCAGGGCCAGTTCGCCGTCCGTCATCCTGTCCAGGGCGTCCCGCCGCGCCCCGGGGGGCCATCCTGCCTCGGCCTCGGTGACGAGGCCGCTGGCCACGAGGCCTCCGGCCGGTCCGACGCCGGCCGCCCGGGACGTTGCCAGGGCCAGTTCCGGGGGCAGCCGGTTGGCGGTCAGGTGCGCGGAGAAGTTCTGCGGTGCGATCCCGGTGGAGCCGCTCACCCGGTGGCGCAGCTCGCCGTCGTCGATCGCGTCCACCCAGTTCCTGACTGAACTACCGTGCGGGGTCTCCGCCAGGACCAGGGGCGGGACGCCCTCGCCGGGATCGGAGCGCTCGACGACCGCACGCAGCAGATCCATGGTGGACACCTGGCTGACGAGTTCCGCATCAGTGGGGGGAACCGGGGTTCCGCGAAGCGCCGCGTAGGCCTCGAATTGTGCCAAAGCATCGAAGGGATTCATGTCGAAGGCCCGGCTGATGCTCACGAGCGAACTCTCGGCCACCTTGCCGCGAACCAATTGCTGGGCCAGTGTGGTGCGTTTCACTCCCGAAAAGCGGCAGACATCGGCCGTGCTGGTGTTCGGGGCGATCCCGTGCAGCCAGCGTTGGAACGCCTTGGAGGGGAGGGACATGAACCACTTTCTGCTAGACGGTTTCAGGTCTGCGAAGTCGATTTTACGATGCAGGCACATTGAATTATGCTTGATTCTCGAACCCGCTGGTCCGCACACCCCCCAAGTACGGACCAGCGGGTTCTTCCATGCCCCGGTCTTTCGGACGGCAGGGTATTCGCACGGCCGCCCTTTCGCGTGGCCGGCCTTTCCGCTCAGGAGCGGAGCAGTGAGAGGATAGACCAATGACTGCAACGCTTGTCGCCAAAGAGCTCTCCGGCGGCCACGGTCACCGCACCTTGTTCTCGAAGCTCTCCCTCACCGTCGCGCCAGGAGACGTCGTGGGCGTCGTCGGCGCCAACGGCGCCGGGAAATCCACCCTGCTGCGCATCCTCGCGGGAGCCGACCGTCCCCAGGAGGGCACGGTCAGCCTCGCTCCGAGCGACGCCTTTGTCGGCTGGCTGCCCCAGGAACACGAACGCACCCCAGGCGAAACCGTCGCCGCCTACATTGCCCGCCGCACTGGTTGCGCCCAGGCCACTGAGGAGATGGAGGCCGGAGCCGAGGGGCTCGCAGCCGGAACCGCGGAGGCCGACGACGCGTACTCCCTGGCTTTTGACCGCTGGATGGCATCGGGTGCCGCGGACCTGGAAGACCGGATCCCCGCGGTGCTGGCGGAACTTGGCCTCGAATCGGGTCCCGATGCGCTTATGACGGGCCTGTCCGGCGGGCAAGCCGCCCGCGTTGCCTTGGCTGCGCTCCTGCTGAGCCGCTTCGACGTCGTGCTGCTCGACGAACCCACCAATGACCTGGACCTCGACGGACTGGCCCGGCTTGAATCGTTCGTCCAAGGCCTTCGAGGCGGCGCGGTGCTGGTCTCGCATGACCGCGAGTTCCTGGCGCGCTGCATCACCAAGGTGCTGGAACTGGACCTGGCCCAGAACAGCGTGGCCGTCTACGACGGCGGTTACGATTCCTTCCTCGAAGAGCGGGCGGTAGCAAAGCGGCACGCCCGCGAACGCTACGAGGAATTCGCCAACACCAAGGCGGATCTCGTATCCCGGGCCCGGACGCAGCGCGAATGGAGCTCGCAGGGCGTCCGCAACGCCATGAAGAAGAGCCCGGACAACGACAAAATCCGCAGGGCCGCGAGCGTTGAGTCTTCGGAAAAGCAGGCCCAGAAAGTCCGGCAGATGGAATCCCGCATCGCCCGGCTCGACGAGGTGGAAGAGCCGCGCAAGGAATGGCAGCTGCAGTTCAGCATCGGCCAGGCTGCGCGCTCCAGCTCCGTCGTCGCAACCTTGCGCGACGTCGTGGCACACCAGGGCGACTTCACGCTGGGACCCGTCAACCTCCAGCTCAACGCCGGCGAACGCATTGGCATCACGGGACCCAACGGCGCGGGAAAGTCCACCCTCCTGCGGCTGTTGCTCGGGATTCAACAGCCCGACGCCGGAGATGCCTCCATGGGTGCATCCGTGGCGATCGGCGAGATCGACCAAGCCCGCGGACTGCTGGCTGGGCACCTTACCCTGGCAGACGCCGTCGAATCTGTCCTGGTCGACTGGAACTCCGCGGATGTGCGTACCCTGCTGGCCAAGTTCGGCCTCAAGGCGGACCACACCTCCCGGACCGTGGATTCCTTGTCCCCGGGCGAACGCACGCGCGCGGCGCTCGCGCTGCTGCAGGCCCGCGGCGTCAACCTGCTTGTCCTGGACGAACCCACCAACCACCTCGACCTGCCGGCGATCGAACAGCTCGAGGATGCGCTTGACGGCTACGAAGGCGCGCTCCTGCTAGTCACGCACGACCGCCGCTTGCTCGAAAACGTCCGGCTCGATTCCCGCTGGCACCTTGACAACGGCACCGTGACCGAACTGCACCACACTTCCGGAATGGGGAATCACAAGCCATGAGCATGGATGGCGTCGCCTGGCGCTCGCTCTACAACATCACCCGCGCCAAGAGCGGCTCCCAGCCGTTCTCGCGGGAAACCATCCGGCGCGTGCTCGCTTTCGCGAAACCGCACCGCAACAAGCTGATCGCCTTCGTGCTGGCCTCCATCGCTGGTGCGTTCCTTGCCGTGGCCACCCCGGTGCTGGCCGGCAAAGTGGTGAACGCGATCATCGCCCATGCGGGCGTGGACGTCGTGGTCGGGCTGGCCGCGCTCATCGCTGCCGTGGCCGTCGCCGACGCCGGAGTGGGACTACTGACCCGGTGGCTGTCTTCCGTGATCGGCGAAGGCGTGATTGTCGACCTGCGGACGCGGGTGTTCGACCATGTGCAGCGCATGCCCATCGCCTTCTTTACCCGGACCCGTACCGGAGCCCTCGTCAGCCGGCTCAACAACGACGTCATCGGAGCCCAGTCGGCGTTCGCGGGCACTCTCTCCGGTGTAGTCAGCAACGTCGTGTCCTTGGCGCTGACCCTCATTGTCATGCTCAACACGTCCTGGCTCGTCACCGTCCTCGCGATGGTGCTGCTGCCGATCTTCCTCATTCCCGCACGCCGCATGGGCTCCAAGCTGGCCGACCTCCGTCGTGAAGCCGCGTCCCACAACGCGGCCATGGGAACCCAAATGACGGAGCGGTTCTCCGCACCCGGCGCCACGCTCGTCAAACTGTTCGGCCGCCCGGACGAAGAGTCCGCCGAGTTCGCCCTGCGCGCCGGCCGTGTGCGTGACATCGGCGTCCGCACCGCCATGTTGCAGTTCACGTTCATCACCGCACTGACCCTCGTTTCCGCCCTGGCCCTCGCACTCGTTTACGGACTGGGCGGTTGGCTTGCGCTGAGCGGGCAACTGGCCGCGGGCGACGTCGTCGTACTGGCGCTGCTGCTTACCCGCCTGTATGCGCCGCTTACCGCACTGTCCAGTGCCCACGTTGAGGTCATGAGCGCGCTGGTCAGCTTCGAGCGGGTCTTCGAGATCCTGGACCTCAAGCCGCTCATCCAGGAGAAGCCCGACGCCGTCGCGGTGCCTTCGGGCCCTGTTGCGGTGGAGTTCGACGACGTCCGCTTCGCCTATCCGTCCGCGGACAAGGTGTCCCTTGCCTCGCTGGAGGAAGTGGCGACGCTTGATACCCGCGGCGGCGAGGAGGTCCTGCACGGAATCAGCTTCCGCGTGGAGCCCGGGCAGACCGTTGCGCTCGTGGGGTCCTCCGGCGCGGGCAAGTCCACCGTGGCCCAGCTGCTGTCCCGGCTGTACGACGTCGACTCCGGCGCCGTGCGATTGGGCGGGCATGGGCGAGGTACCGGCCTGGATATCCGGGACGCAACGTTCGATTCCCTCCGGGCGACCCTGGGCATGGTCACGCAGGACGGCCACCTCTTCCATGAAAGCATCGCCTCCAACTTGCGGTTGGCCCGGCCGGGAGCGACGGACGAGGAAATGTGGGACGTGCTCCGGCGCGCCAGGCTCGAAGCGATGGTCCGTTCCTTGCCGGATGGCCTGGAGACCGTGGTGGGGGAGCGCGGCTACCGCCTTTCCGGAGGAGAACGCCAGCGGCTCACCATCGCACGCCTCCTCATCGCCCAACCCAGGGTCGTCATCCTCGACGAAGCAACGGCAGCCTTGGATTCCACCAGCGAAGCCGCGGTCCAGGCGGCCTTGGGCGAGGCACTCGAGGGACGCACCGCCGTCGTGATCGCCCACCGGCTCTCCACCATCCGGGCCGCCGACGTGATCCTGGTGGTGGAGGACGGATCGATCATTGAGCGCGGCACGCACGCAGAGCTCCTCGCCGCAGACGGGCGCTACGCAGAGTTGTACAACACTCAGTTCGCTGAGGCGACGGCTGTGGCACAGGAAGCTGTTCCGGAGCTGTAGGCACGGTGCCGGGCTTCAGCTCCTGGTGTGTTGACGGACTTCCGGGGCCACTTCCACGCGGTTCCTGCCGGCGGACTTGGCGGCGTACAGCGCCATATCGGCCTCTTTGAGGAGCCGCTCGCTGCTGACGCGATGGCCGGGCACAAAGGCCGAGAGACCGGCGCTCAAGGTCAGGGTACCCGAGGGGTTACCTGAGTGCGCGATGCCCAGCTCCCGCACGGCCTCCAGAGCGCGGGCGAGCCTGGCTTCTGCGCCGGATACCGTCTGGCCCGGCAACAGGAAGAGGAATTCCTCCCCGCCGAAGCGGTAGATTCCGTCGCTTTCGCGCCCTTGGGCGGCAAGGGAGGCCGCAACCGACTGCAATGCGAGATCTCCGGCCTGGTGGCCATAAAGATCGTTATATCTCTTGAAGTTGTCCACGTCGCAGATCGCCAGGCTGTAGTCCGTTCCGTAACGGGCGCATCTGTGGTGCAGCTGTTCCAGGTCCTCCGAGAGCTTCAGCCGGTTGTGGAGCTTCGTCAGGGGATCGGTGCGCGCTTGCTCCGCGAGCGCGGCACGGTAGCGTGCAAGATCGGTGTGCAGCGAAGTCACCCTTTGAGCCACGAGCAGCCGGGTATGCAGGGCGAACGGGTCAAGCGGCTTGGCCACGTAGTCGTCAGCACCGGCCTGCATGCCCGCGACGACGTCCTCGCGTGAATCTTTCGAGGTGACAAGGACAAGGTAGGTGTAGGAGTCCTCTTCCGCGCTGCGAATGGCGCGGCAGAGTTCCAGTCCGTTGAGCCCGGGCATCATCAGGTCAGTCACCACAACTTGCGGCCGATGTTGCCTGTACAGCTCCCAAGCGGAGTTGCCGTCCGCGGCCACGATGCATTCGTGGCCGGACTGCTCCACTGCCGCCTTCGCCACGAGACGCGAACCGAAATCGTCGTCCGCCACCAGGACCTTCACGAGGCCACCGACAGAGCGTGGTCCAACGCTTTGTCAACAAGTCCCAGTTCGGCCTCAAGGCCGGCCAGGAGCGCGGGATCGACGGGCCCGCCGCTTGATGAGCTGCGTTCCAATTCCTCGCACATCCGTGCCGCGCGGGCGGCCCCGATGTTGGCTGCGGCTCCTTTTAGCTTGTGGGCAACGTGCCTGAAAGTGTCTCGGCTTCCGTTGTCCAAAGCGTGGCGGAGTGCCTCCAGGCTCGGTTGGATGTCTTGCCTGAAGGCCTGGGCGGCGGCGGGCAGCAACCCGAGCCCGTCTGCCGGACCGAGGTCACGCAACGTTTCCAGCCTCGCGGGGTCGAGGACAGTGCCGCCGCCTTCCTTCGATGTTTCCGGGATCCATCGCGAGAGAACCCGCTCCAATTTGTCCACGTCCACCGGTTTGGTCAGATAATCGTCCATGCCGGCCGCAAGGCAGCGCTCACGATCCTCATCGAGTGCGCCTGCCGTCATCGCAATGACCGGCAGCCGCCTGCGCCCATCGTGCCGTGCCCGGATGGCTTTGGTGGCCTCGAATCCGTCCATGACGGGCATATGGCAGTCCATCAGGACCGCGGCATACTCGGTGGCCGCAGTGGCGGCGACTGCTTCGCTGCCATCAGCTACGACGTCGGCCTCGTACCCGAGCTTCGCAACCATGCTGCGGGCCACGAGCTGGTTGACCTCGTTGTCCTCGACGACGAGAATCAGGCCGCGCGAAGGCTGGCTGATGGTCACCGGGATGGCTGGAAGGACCACGGGAGCCGCGAGCGGGCGGGCCGCGACAAGACGCATGAGGCGGTCGTAGAACTCGGAGCTGCGCACCGGCTTGGTCAGCCATTCCTGGACCCCGGCGGCCACGAGTTCGGCTTTGTCCACATTCATGGTGGACGTCAGCATGATGATCCGGGTGGATGCGAGCGCGACGTCGGTGCTCAGCTGGTGTGCCAGCTCCAAGCCGTTCATGTCCGGCATGCACATGTCGAGCACCGCAATATCGAAGGGACGTCCGGCGGCGGCCTCTTCGCGGCAGCGGTCCAGGCCCTGTTGGGCGTCGCTGACAGCTTCCGGTTTCATCCGCCAGCCAGCCAATTGCCCCTCGAGCACCAATCGGTTGGTCGAGTTGTCATCCACCACAAGGACCCGGAGTCCCGTGAGCTGGTCGGGCGAGATCGACGCCGGAGCTGCCGCAGCTTCGCTCACTGCCAAGGGAAGGGTGGCCCAGAAGGTGCTCCCGTTGCCCAAGGAACTGTCCACCCCGATTTCGCCGCCCATTACCTCTGTAAGCCTCCGTGAGATCGCCAGTCCAAGGCCGGTCCCGCCGTACCGCCGGGTAGTGGAGGCATCGGCCTGCGAGAACGACTCAAAGAGCCTGTGGTGGTCTGCCGCATCGATCCCGATCCCGGTGTCGCGGACCTCGAAGCGTACACGAACGTTCGCGGATTCTTGCTTCACGAGCTTCACGCTGATGACAACTTCCCCTGAGGGAGTGAACTTCACGGCGTTCGAGGCCAGGTTGAGCAGGATCTGCCTGATGCGGCCGGCGTCGCCCACCAGCATCGCCGGAACCTCCGGGCGGCAGTACGCAATCAGCTCCAGGCCTTTGGCCTGTGCGGCCTCGGCAAGGAGGACCGCGAGTTCCTCCACCAAGGTGCGTGGATTGAAGGGAGCAGGGTCCAGATCGACCTTGCCTGCTTCGAGTTTCGAGAAGTCCAGGATGTCATTGATCAAGGACAGCAGGGATTCGCCCGCACCCTTGACGCCTTCGGCATATTGGCGCTGGGTTTCCTCCAAGGGGGTGTCCAGCAACAATCCGGTCAGCCCGATCACTCCGTTCATCGGCGTGCGTATCTCATGGCTCATCGTCGCGAGGAACTCCGACTTCAAGCGGCTGGCTTCCTCGGCGGCTTCCCGGGCGGTCACCAACTCGGCCTGGGCGATCCTGCGTTCGGTGATGTCCTGGGCGATCGTGGCGACTCCGCGGATGCCGCCGGTGCCGCGGATCGGAGACATCGTCAGGGAAACGGGAACGATGCAGCCGTCGATGCGGACCCGTGCTGTTTCGTAGCTGTGGGTTTCCCCGCCGGCCCGGATGCCCGCCAAGAGCTCTTCTTCCTCCTCCTGAAGTTCGTCCGGAATGATGAAGGAAACATGCCTGCCGATTGCCTCGGCGGCGCTGTATCCGTAGATCCGTTCGGCTCCGGGATTCCAGCTGGTGATGACACCGTCCAGTGACTTGCCCACGATTGCATCCGCTGAGGAGTTGACGATCGCGCCGAGACCTTCAAGTTCCGCTGTACGCTCGGCAACCTTGGATTCGAGATCCCGCGTGAGGTTGATGTTCTCGAGGATGATCAGAATCTGGCGGGTGATGGCCAGGGCCAGGGCAGTGAGCCCCACGGCCTGGAGGAAGGGGTCCCCGGGACGCCCGACCCGTATGGGCGCCACCATCACGGCACCCAGGACAGGGACGTAGGGGAGCAGTTCCAGGGCCAAGGTGTAGAGGCGCCGCTCCGTCCGGGGACGCGGGGCGTAGGGGACCAGCGGGGCGAGGGCTATCAGCAGGAACGCCGTGATCCAGCCTGCCGCCAGGGGAGTTCCGGTGAGACCTGTGACGCCCTCGGACGTCAGGTCCACGTACGTACTGTCAGTGATCGCAAGGACGAGGAGTCCGCCACCCAGGCAGACCCACCTGAGGCGTTCCCCTGGTGCCCTCCGCATGGTGAGCATGAGGACGATGGAGACCATCGCAATGTCGGCAACCGGATACGCGAGGCCGGTGAGGTGGACGAGGGTCTCCTGCCCTTCGGCCTTGTACATGGAGCCGAGGACGGTAGCCCAGCTCATGAACAGCACTGCGGACGCAATCACTGCCGAATCCAGGAGTGCACGCAGGAAAGCAACCGAGGAGACCCGGGGACGAGGGAACAAGTAGAGGGCTATGGCGGCAGGGATCGAATAGCCGACGAAAGCGGCGTCGGCCACGGAGGGGTAGGGGTAGTCGTGATCGAGCGTCAAGCCGTAGAAGGTCCAGATCGCTTGTCCGGTGGTCCAGATCAGCGTGGCTAGGCCCATGACCCGCCACGCACGGGCGCTTTCATCCTTGCGCCGCCCCGCCCATGCACAACTGGCTGTGGCGAGCAGCGATGCTGCCAGGATGGCGAGGTCACCGGCTGACTGGGCCCCGGACGTCCCTTGGTTTGCGCCGAGGATCGCCGCCAGGATGGCCACTGCCGCAGCGGTGACGATAACAGTCCAGGCGAGGGCGGGCCTACGCAAGGCGTGGCCGTTCATGCCGACTCGCGGGTTGCGACGGCAGGGACCCCGGGAGGAAAGCCGGGCAGTGCGTTATCGGGAGTATGAAACAGCCAGAGCGAGAGCCTGCGGTACGCCTCCCAGTCGCGGTCACGAACCCGTAGCGAAGCAGTGTATTCTCCCTTCGAACTAGACCACACCCGGACGATATCCAGGGGGATCCGTGCGTCTCCCGGGAGTTCCAAGAGTACGCGGCCTGATTCCGGCAGCGCGTCCGCCCCGACCCGGACTGCGGCGCCTCCCATGGAAATGTCCAGCAGTTGGCCCGGGACCCCGGAAACCGTGACAGGTACCTTGACGGTGACCCGGTGGGCGCTCCTGCGTGATGTGGCGAATTCGGCGGCCCTGATCCGGAGCGTCCCCAGCACCAAGACAACCCCCGCCAGCACCAGCCAGACTCCGGCGGCAATCGTGGAGCCAGGACTCGTCCGCCAGGGCACCCAACCGAGGACTCCGGCCGTCGCATAGAGAATAATCGCGCCCACGATGACAATCAGCACAATGAGGATCCGCGGGGCCCTTCCGCGGAGTCGAAGTTCCGCGGCGCCTTTCGGGGTGACTTGAAACTCCAAGGACTTCCGGGAAACGAGCCACCAAAGGCAGGCCATCCCGACAGGAACCCGGAAAATCCGCAGGGCGAACGCCGTCGGCCAGTGGATCTGGTGGCGCATGAGCCTCTTGGCGCCCCACAAACGCACCCAGAACATGGCGGCGAAGGCAAGGGTGAACTCAACGGGCCCGGCGGTGGAGGTCTGCGCGCCGGAGACCATGACCGCCATGGGGATGATGAAGGCAATCAAGGTGGCAATGCCCTCAAGCCACCATAAGGTTCCGTTGATGTATTCGTGGAAGTTCCGCCAGGTCATCCAGCTCTTGGCCGCCCAAAGGCGCTCGTAGGTCAGGATCTGCATCGCGCCCATGCCCCAGCGTCTGCGCTGCAGCAGGTATTGATCGGCCGTTGCCGGGGCCAGGCCAACTGCCAGGGTCTGGTGGTGGTACACGGTCTTCCACCCGAGCCGGATGAGCTTGAGGGTGGTGTGCATGTCTTCGGTGATGGTCTCGGTGGCTACTCCACCTACCTCGCGAAGCGCCTTGATCCGGAGCAGCGAGGTTGACCCGCACCAGAAAGGTCCTGCACCGGGAACATTGCGCGAAGGCATCAGGACGTTGAAGAACAATCCCTGTTCGCCGGAGATGCCGTCGTCGTCGAAGGCTCCTGAGTTGTAGAACGCCTGCGGCCCCTGGATGAGGGCGATTTCCTCGTCGGCGAACCAACCCAAGGTGGCCGTCAGGAATGTTGGGAGGGGCACGTGATCGCAGTCGAGCACGGCAATGATGTCTATTGGGTCTTTTCCGGCTGCTTCCTCCGCAGCCATCAAATCCAATGCATGGTTCATGTTGCCCGCCTTGGCATGGTCGTGCTCGGCGCGGGTGACCACTCTTGCACCGAAGGATGCGCACATCTCGGCAACCCACGGGCGGCTTCCATCATCCAATACCCACGTTTCGTGGCGCGGTTGAAGCGCGCAGGCCGCGGCGATGGTGGGCGCAAGGACTTCGACCGGCTCGTTATACGTGGGGATCAGCACGGCGACCTTCATGCCATTGGGAGCTTGGGCAACCGGCTCAGGCGCATAACAGTCGATGTTCCACAGAGTGATGGATTTCAGGACCAGCCCTATCAGGGGAAGGGCCTCAAACGTCACCAGCGTCCACGCTATGACAAGATCCCCGCCACCAAGCGGCATGGTGAATGCGACCCGCCACGTCAGGTAGAGCAACAACGCTGCTATCGCAGCTATCCCGCCGGTCCTGGCCATTCTGCGGGAACGGGGAGCTTCGGGCGCGGGAGAACCCAGTTGCGCCGCCCAGCCGGCCATTCCGGCCGTCGAGTACGCCTTGACCTCCACAGGAGTGTCACGGAACTGCGGACGTTCTCCGCCGACGTCCCCCCGGACGCGTCGGCGCTGTTCAAGAGATTGCATGCGATCCCCCAGCTGGATCTGACAATGCAGCCTGTATCAAGTTAAAACAAACTGTGCGATCACTATAGCCAGTTCTCACCGGATTTTCATGGCAAAACAGGGAAGTTCAGGCCCCGACACGCATGGCTTTTCCGGGAGCGGGAAGGCCTACTTTTTCGCGAGCAGGGGCAGGACGTGGTCCGTCAGGAGCGGAGCCAAATCGTCCGGAAGTTCAGCAGAGAGATCCAACCACCGGATCTCTGCGATCTCGGCCGAAGGGCGGGCTTCCCACGTGCCCGGTGCGGTGAAGACGGTGGCCTCGATGTCAGTCGCGGCCTCATTGGCGGCGACGGCGAGCCAACTCCCCAAGGCCTCAAGGTCGGCCGGGTCGATCTCGATTCCGACTTCCTCGGCCAGCTCGCGGGATGCCGTCTCCGCCGCGGTTTCACCTGGCTCGGGCTTGCCGCCGGGGTGCATGAACTTGTCCGTGCCGCGCTTGCGCACGGTCAACAGCCGTCCGGCGTCGTCGTAGACGCAGACCGCGCTGACTACTATCAGGTCCTTGGCTGGACTGTTGCTGGTCATGTCTCTCTCCTTAGCCGGGATTCGAGCAGCAAGTCCTTGGCTGGTCCGTGCACGTCCCAGGCGTAGCTGAAGGCATCCGGCCCGCCCCAGAGGTAATTGACTTTGTAGTCATCGGGATCGCACCAGTGGGTGTCCTGGTTGGCGTGGTCGCGGAAGCTCATGCGGTGGAACGGTTTCCCATCAGGGAAGTAGACATCCATGGCTTCGGGGGAGTCGGAAGGCCGCAGGAGGTATTCGCGGAAGGCGGGGCCGGTGTGGGTGGGCCAGGTCATGGTGCCGTCTTCGCGAAGGAAGAGACCGCCGTCGGGGGTTTCCGAATAGCGCACGACGCCGGCAAAGGTACCGCGGGTGCCGCCCGCCCGGTCCCACAGGGACCGTTCCACGGTCCAGCTGCCCAGCAGGTAAGCCCGCAGGTCTTGCGTCGGAGACGATTCGCGCAGCTGGTCTTTCAAGTGCCCTCGATTGGAATCGAACCAACGACACCGGCTTTAGGAGAGCCGTGCTCTATCCACTGAGCTACGAGGGCCTGTGCGCGTGCTGGAAGCTCCTGGGAGCCGCTCGCCGGGCACGCATACAAGCATACAAGCTACCGGGGCGGCCCTCGAACACCGACGCCGGCAACACGCGCTGCCCGGCAACACCGGCGGCGGCGCACGCGGCACCGCATGCGGGTGCTGGCGTTAGGCTGGCCCGCATGCGAGAGCAAATGACCGTGGCGGCCGCCCACGGCGGCCGCCCACGGCGGCCACCTCCCGGAGCTCGGCACCATCCGCTCGAACATCGGCGGTTGGGCCCAGTTGAGCGTGGTGCAGTATTTCGTGGCCGAATCGGCGGTGATCGAAGCCTGGCGGGGCCCCGGACCCTACGACCGCCGGACCGGGTTCATCAGTGATCTTGGCGCGCTCAAGTGCGGGGTCTACGAGCACCGCGACGTCTGTTCGCCCCTGCATCTGCTCATGAATGCCTCCTTCGTCGTGCAGGGCCTGGGCATGCTTTTCGGGGCGATCCTGCTGAGTTCGGCGCTCCTGTGCATTGCGGCCCGTCCCGGCGTGCGGATCCTGCAGGGTGCCGCCTACCGCAAAGCGCGGCCCACCGCCGTCGCGGTCCGGTTCCTGGCAGGTATCTCCGGGCTGGGAACTGTGGTTGTTGGGTTTGTGCCGGAAGACCTGGGTTCTCCCTTCCATCTTGCGGGCGCCCTGATGTTCTTTATCGGTGGAGCATTCGCACTGTTGCTCCTCGGGCTGCTCTGGCTGCCGCATACAGCGATGAGCTGGTTCATCCTGGCGTGCGGGACGTTGACGCTGGGCGCCCTGGTGGTCGGCGGCCTGACACGGATGGATGTCCCCGAACCGGGAACCCTGGAACGACTGATGGCCTATCCGGTCACGATCGGATTTTCCGCCGCGGGACTTGTGGTGGCGCAACGGGTCCGGGAAGTACGGCGAACGGCGGCGCGGCTTGCGAAACGATGAGTTTTCGCGGGTAGCCTCATGTCAGCGGGTGGGCAATCTTTGCATTATCATGAGTGCACTCACCGGAATGGCGCCGGGCTGAGGGTTCCATGCAGTCTTGGCGCAGATTAGATTGACCGACACGGCAGAACATAGGACCCATGACTCATCAGCTTGTTCTGCGTCGTCCGGGACACGCAGGCGATACATCCCCCATAAAGGCAGCATCCCACCCCTCGGGTAATGGCCTTCGGGACCTTCGCGGGCCGATCGCCCGACGGCGGCAGGTGGCGCGGCGATGAGCTCCCAGACACTCCCCGCCCGGGATGCGCGGATTCCCGATGATGCCCTGGATGCTTCGCCTGAAGACGTGATAGTCCCTGCCGATCAGATCACCGTTGACTTGGCGGAGGACGGCATTATCGAGGTCACCCTGCCACCGAACAGCGTGGTCCGCTCACCCGAAGCCCAGGCGGCCGCGGCGGCCGTTCGTATGTTTGCGGACGGACGGCGGCTCCCGCTTCTGCTCAGGGTGACCGGAGTACTGTCCGTCACCGACGACGCGCGCCTGACCTACACGAATTCCGTGGCTATTTCGGCCTGCGCCCTCTTGGGGGAGAGCCCGGTGGACCGGGTGATTGCACACTTTCTCCTTCGCGCGAAGCCAGGCTCCCTTCCGGGACGGTTCTTCACGTCCGAGGCGGAAGCCCGTGACTGGTTGAGAGAGCACCACCGTGAATCATGAGCCCCAGGACCCGCGGCTGCTTGCCCTCGTTGAAGGGGTGGTCCGGATCGCGGACGGAGACCTCAGCACGAGGATCCCGGTCTCCGGCCCGCGGGACGAAGTGGCTGCAGTCATCACCGGGATCAACCTCATGGCCGACGATCTTCAAGCCATTTACCAGGAGCTCGAGGAGCGGGTCGAAAGCCGGACTGCCATGCTGCGCGAGGCCCAGATCGAACTCGAAAGGATGGCGCTCACTGATCCGCTGACCCAGTTGGCGAATCGCACGGCACTCGAAAGGGCGCTGAACCATGAACTCGTCGAATCCGAGCGGGGTGAGCTCCCGCCCGCGTTGCTCGTTTTGGACTTGAACTCATTCAAGGGGATCAACGACACTCTGGGGCACGGCGCCGGGGATACCGTCTTGAAGGTTACCGCCAGGCGCTTGCTCGCAGCGGTCCGCGACACTGACATGGTGGCGAGGCTCGGCGGGGACGAATTTGCCGTGATGCTGCCCAAATCCAATGCGGCGCATGCGCGTGGCGTTGCCAAGCGGATCCTTCGGGCCGTGGGTGAGAGCATCGACATCGGCGAAGTCCGGATCATCTGTGGAACGAGCATCGGGCTCCGGGTCGCCGAACCAGGGCAGTCCGTGGACGACCTCGTCATGGAAGCCGACACGGCGATGTATGCGGCAAAGGCCGAGCAGGGGAGCAGCGTCAGGGTTTTCGAACCGGCTTTGTTGTACGCGCGCCGGCTCCAAGGACTCATGATCTCGGAACTGCGTGAAGCCATCCGGACAGATCAGCTGGTCCTCCATTTCCAGCCTGTTGTCGAGTTGGCCTCGGGGCGGATTGAAGGCGCTGAAGCGCTGGTGCGGTGGAACCACCCCGATAGGGGATTGTTGATGCCGGATGCATTCATCCCGTTGGCCGAGGAAACCGGCATCATCATCGATCTTGGCTATTGGGTTCTCCGGCGGGCGATGCAGCAATTGCGCGAGTGGCAGGACGGTCCGGGCATGGACGAAGACTTCAGCATGCGGGTCAATATCTCCACCACCGAATTGCAAAGCCTGGAATTGATCGAGCATGTGCGGGAAGTGCTCGCCGAAACCGGAGTGGAGGCATCCAAGCTGGTCATCGAGCTCACGGAGTCAATGGCCGTGAACGGAAGCGACATCGACAAATACTCTCTGACCGGCCTCCGGCGACTCGGTATCCGGCTGGAAATCGACGACTTCGGGACTGGCTATTCGTCCATCAGCTACCTGCGCAGCCTTCCCGTCAACGTGGTCAAGATTGACCGCTCCCTCATCCAAGGGCTGGGCACGGACGACAAGGAGCGGGCCTTTGTGGCGGCTGTTCTCCAGCTCATTCACGCCTGCGGGATGCAGGCTGTTGCCGAGGGTATCGAAACGGCGGAGCAGGCGGCTGAGCTTGCCCGCCTGGGCTGCGCCAGTGGCCAAGGGTATTACTTTGGCCGGCCCATGGCGGCGGATAAATTCGCGGAACTGTTGCGAGGCACCTGAGCATGCCTCCTCCCGGCAACGGAAGACGGGCAGCGGAAAGGCACCGGACCTTAGGTCCGGTGCCTTTCAGGTATTGCTAGTTGGAGGGAGTGGAGTTGGTGGCGGAGTTCGGCCACCAGCCAGTCGCCTGAGGCGAACCCTGAGTGGTGGAGTTCGGCCACCAGCCAGTGGCCTCTGCCGAGTTCTGGGTGGTGGCGTTGGGCCACCAGCCGGTGGCCTGGGCCGAATCCTGTGCGAAGTTGGGCCACCAGCCGGTAGCCTCCGCCGAGTTCTGTGCGAAGTTCGGCCACCAGCCCGTGGCTATGGACGAATCCTGTGAGGGGCTCTGGCTGCTGGCGGACACAGCTGCCGAGCCGGTAATTCCTGCGAGCAAGATTGCTGCTGCCGCGAGGAGCGCGGCGAGAGTTCTTTTCATGCGAAAGCTCCTGATGATATGTGACTGATGCGACTGGAGTGAACGAAGTGAAGCACGCTCATTATAAGAGTAACGACACGCCGTGTCATCAGTGTCCGTCCGGACGGTGGAGAAACATGCTAAACGCTCGCCCGAATCATGGGCGGAGTGTCTCAGGGACATAATGGAGCCATGGGAGAAAAGAAGGTTGCGCCGTCGTACGCCGCTGCGGAACTGCAAGCGAGGGGTCACCGGGCCAGCCATGACTTCGCCAAGGCTGCCGATGGTGCGCGCTCGGCCGCCGATATTGCCCTCGATGAGGGCGATTCCGCCGGATGGTGGAACATGACTTTCCTTCAAGCAGAGAATCTTCTCGACGCAGGTGATTTCGCTGCCAGCACTGCGCTGGCGAGATCCCTTTCCGAGGCATCGTTGGCTGAGGCCTCACCCCAGCACCGGGCCCGGGCACTCATCTTGATGGCGAACTCCCTTCGGGGCGAAGGGCTGTTGGAGATGGCCACCTCGGCTGCGGCGTCGGCAGTTGGACTGGTCGATGATGACGCAGACATGGAAATCGACGTCCATGCGCGGCAGGCACTGATCGCCGCGTTTGGCGAGTCCGGCAAACTGGAGGAGGCGTGGGAGGAGTGCCTGTCCCTCTCGGCGAGAATTTCTGATGAAATGGATGACCAGTTGGCCGGCAAGGCGTACTGGGTCATCGGGAATGTGGCGTTCCTCTGCGACAAGGTAGCTGAAGGCCTCCACTACCATGAGCTTGCCGCGGAAACCTTTTCCCCTTCGCGGAACCTTGATGTCTGGGCCAAGTTCAACAAAGCCTCGGCCGCGATGAGGCTGGCCGCTGAAGTGGCCGATGCGGCCACCCTTCGGTGCATTGAACGGGCGGAGCTTGCCACGGATGTCGTCGGCGGCAGCGAAGAGGAAATTCTCCTGCTTCGCCTCAACCGCGCGCATTGGAACTACCTGGCAGGAGACGCCGGGGCGGCGCTTGAGCTGCTGAACGAAATCAGTCGCAGCGCTGACCAACTGCCCGCGCAGATGGCAGGCGAGGTATTCCTCTTGATGGCGCGGGCCCAAGCCGGTACCGGGAACAAGCAGGCGGCGAAAGAAAGCCTGGTCGAAGCGGCCGATCGCTTCGAGAAAGCCGGCGCCCACCAGCGTGCCCTCCAAGCCCGGGAGATGCTTGAGCCGGGGGCCTGATTCGGAGGCCCGATTCTGGGCCGGGTTAGCGCGTGCGGGCGTTGGCTGCGTTCGGCGCTTCTGCTAGGCGCTCTTCGAACGCCGCCGCCCCACAAACACAGCCGCGCCGCCGGCCGCAAGGCTCAGCAGGAACAGTACCCAGCCCACAACGGTGAGCGTGGAAGCCAAAGCCACCTGGCCGGCGTCGGGCGTTGCCGATCCCAGCGCGGCGTCCACCGCCACGTTGCTCCACAAACGGACCACGGCGAACAGCAGGGGAGCAGCCCACAGCGTCCAGCGCAGTGCCTTTCCGGCCACATTGGTGCCGATGAGCAGAAGCCAGGTGAAACCGAAGATCAGCGGAAACAGGGTTCCGGCGGTCTTGTGGATGTAGCTGAGCTGTCCGCGGGCGTCGTCCGTCATGGCGCCATGCAATTGGTGGACGTAATCGGTGGAGAACCCGCCGATGAGGGAATCGGGCATGGCCATGCCGCCGGACAACTGGGTCATCTGGTTCAGGGTCAGCAGGTGCACATACCAAAACAGGAAAAGGCTGGCCACGACCCCGGCAATCACTATGAGGCGGCCGTTGTTCTGGGCCTTCTCGGGCGACCGCTGGGTGGTGGGATTGATCACCGACGGCAAGTGGTGCTGGGGGAGAGCGGCATTGGCGCCGTGCTTCTTGATGCGTTGGGCTGGGGTCTTGGCCATGTCATTCATTATCCCGCCACATAAGCTGGACCCATGACCACTGGCAGGCACTCCGCCACAGAACTTGATCCATCGCTCGACGACTACGAACTCGCTGCCGCCCTGGTCCGGGAAGCCGGGCAGCTTGCCCTGCTGATGCGGATGGGCGGCCTGCAAGGCGAACGGAAGACCTCGGTTTCGGACGTGGTGACCGCCGCGGACCATGCGGCCGAGGCCTACGTCCTTGAGCAACTGCGCCGTTGCCGCCCCGACGACGGCATCCTGGGTGAAGAAGGAAGCTCGGTGGCTGGAAGAAGCGGCCGCACCTGGGTGATCGATCCCGTGGACGGTACCTACAATTTCCTGCACGGCTCCACCTATTGGTGCTCCGCGATCGCCTTGAAACGCGAGGGCACGGCATCACCCGGGACCGCCTCGGATGCCGACGTCATTCTCGGGGCCATCTATCAACCGGAGCTCGACAAGCTTTGGACCGGCGGCGAAGGGCATCCCGCGACCCTCAACGACGAACGGATTCCGGGACCGTCGGGTGCTGCCCTAAGTGAACTCGGTGCCGCGACCTACATCCACCCCACGTGGCTCGCCGATCCCCGAGCCGCCATGCCCTGGCATGCTGCAGCGGTGTCGGCAGCTTCATTGCGCATGTTCGGTTCCGGCTCTTGCGATCTCGGCCGGGTGGCCGACGGCGAACTGGGCTGCTGGTTCCAACACAGCTGCCCCGAGTGGGACTGGCTCCCCGGCAAGGCGATCGTCCGCGCGGCCGGCGGGGACACCGACGTCGTGCGCGTCAACGGCCTGGACTGGTTCCTCGCGGGGGGCCCGACGGCGGTCCGGGAGTTGCGTGCGGCGCTCACCTCGGTGCCGCAATTCGCTTGAGGATGCGCCTCCCTTGGCAACCGCACTGTCCTGCTCGTTTACGGGACCCGTCCGGAGGCCATCAAGATGGCGCCGCTGGTCCAGGCCTTGCGTGCAACCGGCCGTTACAAGGCGCCAGTAGCAGTGACCGGGCAGCATGCCGCGGGGCTGGCGGCGTTCTACCAGGGAATTCCGGTGGTCCACCTCAAGGCCGGACTGCGCAGCGGCAACCTGAATTCAACCTTTTCAGAGGAAGCCGGCGACCCAACGAACTCGTAGCTCCCAAGAAGCATGATTGGGAGGGCACTTCGGAGCCGCGGTATTTTCCGACCGAACACTTTTTTGACGCAGCCCGGGGAAGGACATGCGGGTCCATCAGTGTCAGGGCCACCGCCTAGACTGGTAAACACCATGGATATGTTGTTTGACCCGTACGCTGATGGCCCCTTCAAAGCGGCAAGCCGAGCTGCCACCAAAGCCGCTCCGGCCATGCTTTCACGCGCCGGAAGCGGCGCTGCGCCCGGTGGTAGTGCGCCCGGTGGTAGTGCGCCCGGTGGGGGTGCGTCCTGGGCCGGCAAGCCCGGCGGTGGGCAAGACGGCGGCCACTCGGGCCTGCCGTCTGCGGAGGCGTTGCTCGAAGGGTTGAACCCCCAGCAGGAGGAAGCCGTCAAACATGCCGGCAGCCCTTTGCTGATCGTGGCCGGGGCCGGTTCGGGCAAAACCCGCGTGCTGTCGAACCGCATTGCGTACCTGATCGCCACCAGGCGGGCCCATCACGGCGAGATCCTGGCTATCACCTTCACCAACAAGGCGGCCGCGGAAATGCGGGAACGCATCGAAGCCCTGGTGGGTGCCCGTGCCAAGTCCATGTGGATCTCGACGTTCCACTCCTCCTGCGTGCGTATCCTGCGCCGTGAAGCTACCAACGTGGGGCTGAACTCCAACTTCTCCATCTACGATTCCGCAGACTCCCTGCGGCTCATCACGCTCGTAGCGAAGAACCTGGACCTCGATCCCAAAAAGTTCGCGCCCAAAGCGATCCAGCACAAGATCTCGGCCCTCAAGAACGAGCTCATCGATGACGACGCGTTCGCCTCAAGCGCCAACTACAACGAACCCTTCGAACAAGCCGTTGCCGAGGTCTTCAAGGGCTACACCCAGCGCTTGCGCCAGGCCAACGCCATGGACTTCGACGACCTCATTGCGCAGACCGTCTACATGTTCCGGGCCTTCCCCGCGCTCGCGGAGTCCTACCGCCGTCGATTCCGCCACGTCCTCGTGGACGAATACCAGGACACCAACCACGCACAGTACGCATTGGTCCGCGAAATCGTCGGTGAGGGTCCTCAGGCGAGCGAGCTGACCGTCGTCGGCGACTCCGACCAATCCATCTACGCGTTCCGCGGTGCGGACATCCGCAACATCGTCGAATTCGAGAAGGACTACCCGGAAGCCCGCACCATCAAGTTGGAGCAGAACTACCGCTCCACCCAGAACATCCTGAGCGCGGCGAACTCCGTTATTTCGCGCAACCCCAACCGCCCGGACAAGAAACTCTGGACGGCCGAGGGCGACGGCGAGAAGATCATCGGCTACGTAGGCGAGAACGAGCACGACGAAGCCCAGTTCATCGCCAAGGAGATTGACCGGCTCCAGGACGAGGAAGGCCTGCGTCCCGGCGACGTCGCCATTTTCTACCGCACCAACGCCCAGTCCCGCTCCATTGAAGACGTCCTGGTCCGCGTCGGACTGCCGTACAAAGTGGTGGGCGGCACCCGCTTCTACGAGCGCAAGGAAATCAAGGACGCCCTCGCGTACCTTCGCGTCCTGGTGAACCCGGACGACGACGTCAATTTGCGTCGCGTCCTCAACGAACCCAAGCGGGGAATCGGTGATCGTGCCGAAGGCGCCGTCGCGGCGCTCGCCGAGCGCGAACGCACGTCGTTCATGACTGCGGCGCGCAAGGCGGACCAGGCTCCCGGCATGGCCACCCGCTCCGTGAACGCGGTCCTAGGCTTTGTGAAACTCCTGGATGACCTGGCCGAAGTGGCTTCGGGTTCCGGGGCTGCGGCAGCTTTGGAAGCAGTACTGGAACAGACCGGGTACCTTGCCGGGCTCCGCGCCAGCACCGATCCGCAGGACGAATCCCGCGTGGAAAACCTCGCCGAACTCGTGGCGGTGGTGCGGGAATACGAGCGCGACAACCCCGAAGGCTCACTGGGTGAATTCCTGGAGCAAGTCTCCCTCGTAGCCGACGCCGACCAGATCCCGGACGCTCCCGAAGGATCCTCCGAGGACGCAGCCGCCGCCGTCGCAGAGGCCAAGCGGATGGGCGTCGTCACGCTCATGACGCTCCACACGGCCAAGGGCTTGGAATTCCCCGTTGTCTTCCTGACCGGTATGGAACACGGACTTTTCCCGCATCAGCGGTCCGCAACCGATCCCAAGGAACTGGCGGAAGAGCGTCGCCTGGCCTATGTGGGCCTCACCCGTGCACGGAAGCGCCTTTACGTGACCCGCTCGGAAGTTCGCAGCATGTGGGGCCAGAGCCAATACAACCCTGCCAGCCAGTTCCTCGAGGAGATCCCTACCGGTCTCGTGGAGTGGAAACGCGAGGGCACCTCCCGCCAAATGAGCGGCTGGGGGAACGCCCCCATCGGTTCCGGGCGTTACGGGGGCTCCTTCTGGGGTGCCGGAACCTCGCGCGGGGCCGCAGCCAGCGATACGGCGGGCTTCAACGCGGACGTGCCGGCCGCCGTCGTACGCAATCGTGTCCAGCCGCAAAAGGAAGTGGTCGCCGTCGTCGTGGGGGACAAAGTGAACCACACGAGCTTCGGCAACGGCACCGTGATCGGCGTCGAAGGCGCCGGGGACAAGACCGTGGCGAAGGTGAAGTTCGACGTCGGCGAGAAACGGCTGCTCTTGCGTTACGCGCCGCTGACCAAACTGGATTCGTAGCGGCTCTTGAAGCCGGAAAACCGCGTCATATAGGGGTTTTTCTACGGTCGATAGAAGTGTGTGCTTACTCACTTAACAGGTACTGTAGAACCGGCTGGCCTCCCCGGGGGGCTAAAGTTCGAGAGGAACTTGCGCAATGTGACCGGCTGCTTGGCAGCCGTTCGATGCGCACCTATCCGCAGCCGGTTTTCGCGGTCACCGTGGTTTCCGGCTGTACAGAAACTACTTCGACGTAGAAGGACACTAAACCGTGGACCTGTTTGAATATCAGGCGCGCGATATGTTCGAAGCGCACGGTGTACCCGTGCTCGCCGGCATCGTGGCGCACACTCCTGAAGAAGCAAAGGCTGCTGCCGAGAGCATCGGCGGCGTAACCGTCGTCAAGGCGCAGGTAAAGGTCGGTGGCCGTGGCAAGGCCGGCGGTGTCAAGGTCGCAAAGTCCGCTGACGAAGCGCTTGAACACGCCACCAACATCCTTGGCATGGACATCAAGGGCCACACCGTCAACAAGGTCATGATCGCCCAGGGCGCCGACATTGCTGAGGAATACTACTTCTCCGTCCTGCTGGACCGGGCCAACCGCAACTACCTGGCCATGTGCTCGGTTGAAGGCGGCATGGAAATCGAGCAGCTTGCTGTTGAGCGCCCCGAGGCCCTCGCCAAGGTCGCCATCGATCCCGCCGTCGGTATCGACCAGGCCAAGGCCGACGAAATCGTCGCCGCTGCCGGTTTCTCCGAAGAACTGCGTGGCAAGGTTGCTTCCGTCATCCTGAAGCTCTGGGACGTCTTCAAGAAGGAAGATGCAACCCTTGTTGAGGTGAACCCCTTGGTCAAGACCGGCGCTGGCGACATCGTTGCCCTTGACGGCAAGGTCTCGCTCGACGAGAACGCCGGCTTCCGCCACGTTCACCACGGTGAACTTGAGGACAAGGACGCAGCCGACCCGCTCGAGGCCAAGGCCAAGGCTCAGGACCTCAACTACGTGAAGCTTGACGGCTCGGTCGGCATCATCGGCAACGGCGCCGGTCTTGTGATGTCCACCCTCGACGTCGTCGCTTACGCAGGCGAGAACCACGGCAACGTCAAGCCGGCCAACTTCCTGGACATCGGCGGTGGAGCTTCCGCTGAGGTCATGGCCGCTGGCCTGGACGTCATCCTTGGTGACGAGCAGGTCAAGAGCGTATTCGTGAACGTCTTCGGTGGCATCACCGCGTGCGACGCTGTGGCAAAGGGCATCGTCGGTGCACTGGCCGAGCTTGGCTCCAATGCCAACAAGCCGCTGGTTGTCCGCCTCGATGGCAACAACGTCGAAGAGGGCCGCCGCATCCTGGCCGAGGCCAACCACCCGCTGGTTACCCTGGCAGCCACCATGGACGAGGGCGCCGACAAGGCCGCCGAGCTCGCCAACGCAGCGAAGTAAGGGACGCAAGACTATGTCTATCTACCTCAACAAGGACTCCAAGGTCATCGTCCAGGGCATCACCGGCGGCGAAGGCACCAAGCACACCGCCCTGATGCTCAAGGCCGGCACCAACATCGTCGGCGGCGTCAACGCCCGCAAGGCCGGCACCACGGTGCTGCACGGCAACAAGGAAATCACCGTCTTCGGCACCGTCAAGGAAGCCATTGCGGAGACCGGCGCCGACGTCTCGATCGTCTTCGTTCCGCCGGCATTCACCAAGGCCGCCGTAGTTGAAGCCATCGAAGCAGGAATCGGCCTGGTTGTTGTCATCACCGAAGGCGTGCCGGTTCAGGACTCCGCCGAGTTCTGGGCACTCGCCCAGGCCACGGTGGACGCTGACGGCAAGCAGATCACCCGCATCATCGGCCCGAACTGCCCCGGCATCATCACCCCGGGCGAAGCCCTGGTTGGCATCACCCCGGCAAACATCACGGGCAAGGGCCCCATCGGCTTGGTCTCCAAGTCCGGTACCTTGACCTACCAGATGATGTACGAACTGCGCGACCTCGGTTTCTCCACCGCGATCGGCATCGGTGGCGACCCCGTCATCGGCACCACGCACATCGACGCCCTGGCCGCGTTCGAGGCTGACCCGGAGACCAAGGCAATCGTCATGATCGGCGAAATCGGTGGCGACGCCGAAGAGCGCGCAGCCGACTTCATCAAGGCAAACGTCACCAAGCCGGTTGTCGGCTACGTTGCAGGCTTCACCGCCCCCGAGGGCAAGACCATGGGCCACGCAGGCGCCATCGTCTCCGGTTCCGCGGGTACGGCACAGGCCAAGAAGGAAGCTCTCGAAGCTGCAGGCGTGAAGGTCGGCAAGACGCCGTCCGAGACCGCCAAGCTCCTCCGCGAGGTCTTCGCAGCCCTCTAGCAATGCCCCGCGCAGGGTTTCCGCGCGATTGAAGTACGGCGGCGCCCGTCACCTTCCACGTGAAGGTGACGGGCGCCGTCGTTGTTTAACCGTTGGGGTCCGGGCGGGTCGGCACCGACGCTCGCTCACCTTTGAAGGCTTTTCGCCCAACGCTCGCCCACCTCTAGTGAGCGAGCGTTGGCGGTTAAGGCCATATAGGTGAGCGGGCGTCGGTGGGGAGGGGCGTCATTGTCGCTAGAGCTTGTGGCGCGATTCGATAGTTTGTTAGTATGTCAGGACAAACTATCAAAGGAGAGCAGATGCCCCTCGTCCGCATTGACGTCAACGAAGGCCGCACGCCGGAGCAGCTCGGCGAACTCAGTCGGCGAATTCATGATGCCATCCTTGCCGAGTACGGCATCCCCGAGCGCGACTACTTCCACATCATCACCGAGCATCCCGTGGGCCAGATCGTTGCGCAGGATGCCGGACTCGGCTTCGAGCGAAGTTCCGGCGTGGTCATGATCCAGATCTTCACCCAGGTCGGTCGAAGTCGCGAAGCCAAGCAGTCCTTGTTCGCTGCGATCGCCGCCCGGCTCGGCGAGATCGGCGTCCCTGGGGAGGATGTCTTCCTGGGGTACGTCGAAAACACTGCCGATGACTGGTCCTTTGGCTTCGGCAGGGCCCAGTATGTCACTGGCGAGCTTGCCGTTCCCGCGCCGTAACTCGGGCGTTTGGAGCGGATTTAGGTCCATATCACTGCGCAGTTTAGGCCATTACGTTTCGTTGTAAATATGTCAGTACAAACCTTTGACAGGACATGAATTCTGGTGCAAAGTAGTGGTTGTGGCCCCGCTCACTGCGGGCCGGCAAAAGCACTGGAGCTCTCACCGTCCCGCAAGAAGAGTTCACTACAGAAA
Source organism: Arthrobacter sp. 2RAF22 (assembly GCF_052115325.1). NCBI lineage: Bacteria > Bacillati > Actinomycetota > Actinomycetes > Micrococcales > Micrococcaceae > Arthrobacter > Arthrobacter sp. 2RAF22. The sequence goes on from NZ_JBFRGL010000002.1 coordinate 226,350, forward strand.
GGTCCGCGATCACCGTGACCCACGAACTGCTCACCATCGGGCGCATCAGCGTTGATATCTACCCGAACGACATCGGTGTGGGACTGGAGGACGTGCAGTCCTTCGGTAAGTATCTGGGCGGCTCGCCGTCCAACGTGGCCGTCGCCGCCGCCCGCCACGGCCGCCGATCCGGCGTGATTACGCGCACCGGTGATGACCCCTTCGGCATTTACCTGCACCGCGAACTGCGCAAGTTCAAGGTCGACGACGTGTTCGTCACCCCGGTGCCGGGCCTTCAGACCCCGGCCACGTTCTGCGCGATCCAGCCTCCGCACGATTTCCCGCTCTATTTCTACGGCCGTTTCCCGACGGCGCCGGACCTGCAGATCAAGGCCGAGGAACTGGACCTGGAGGCCATCAAGGACGCCGGCATCTTCTGGTCCACCGTGACCGGTCTCTGCCAGGAACCGAGCCGCTCGGCCCACCTCGCGGCCCACGAAGCGCGCCCCCGCACCGGACTCAAAGAGAGCCAATACACCATCCTGGACCTGGACTACCGGCCGATGTTCTGGGCTTCCGAGGACGAGGCCCGGGCCGAGGTCGCCAAGATCCTGCCGCACGTCACGGTGGCCATCGGCAACGACAAGGAATGCGCTGTCGCCGTAGGTGAAGGAACCCCGGACGAGCAGGCTGATCGCCTCCTCGCGGCCGGCGTCGAGATCGCGGTCGTCAAGCTCGGCCCCGAAGGCGTCATGGCCAAGACCCGTACCGAACGCGTCGTTTCCGCGCCGGTCCCGGTGGAGACCGTCAACGGCCTGGGCGCGGGCGACTCCTTCGGCGGGGCCTTCTGCCACGGATTGTTGTCCGGCTGGCCTTTGGCCCAGGTCCTGGACTACGCGAACGCCGCCGGCGCGATTGTCGCCTCACGCCTCTCGTGCGCGGACGCGATGCCGACGCCGGAGGAGGTCACCTCGTTGCTCGCCGAACGCGGCCGCCTGACGCCCGCCGGCACCGACGCAGCAGCTTCCCACGCGCCAGTTTCCGAAGGAGCAACACGTTGAGCTTCAATGACGACCCCCGCCGTTACGAGCACCTGAGTGCCATCCGGCTTGAAGATCCCGACGCCGTTGCCCGCGCCGCCGCCGCACGTCGCCGCCACCCGGGGCTGAAGTACGGGACCCAGAACTTCATCGTCGCGGCCGACCACCCGGCCCGCGGCGCCCTCTCCGTCGGCTCGGACCCGGTGGCCATGGCTGACCGCCGGGAACTACTGGACCGCTTGCAGATCGCTTTGGCGAATCCCGCCGTCGACGGTGTGCTCGCGAGCCCGGACATCATGGACGACCTGCTCCTGCTGGGGGCACTTGAGGGCAAGCTTGTCTTCGGTTCGATGAACCGAGGCGGGCTGGCCGGACTGGTCAACGAGATCGACGACCGTTTCACGGGCCATACCGCAGCGGCCCTGGACGCCCTGGGCGCCGACGGCGGGAAGATGCTGACCCGGATCTGCCTCGGGGACCCGGACACCGCCAACATCCTGGAAGCCACGGCCAAAGCCGTCGACTCCCTCGCCGCGCGCAAGCTGATCGCCATGGTGGAGCCTTTCCTGTCTGTCCGGGAGGCGAACGGCAGGGTCCGCAACGACCTTTCCCCGGATGCCGTGATCAAGTCGATCGCGATTGCCGAAGGACTGGGCTCGACGAGCGCCTACACGTGGATGAAGCTGCCTGTCGTGGCCGAGATGGAACGCGTCATGGCGGCCACCACGCTGCCCACGGTCCTGTTGGGTGGGGACCCGGATGCGGGCCAGGACGAGGTCTTCGCCAGCTGGCAGGCCGCCCTTGCCCTGCCGGGAGTCCAGGGATTGACCGTGGGCCGGACCCTTTTGTATCCGGCCGACGGGGACGTGGCCGGGGCCGTTGCCACCGCCGCCTCGCTCTTGAAGACGCCAGAGCTGCTGAAGACACCTGCGAAAGTATCGGAGTAAGAGTAATGTCAACGCGCAGAATGACGGTCGCCCAGGCGGTTGTCGAGTTCCTGTCCAAGCAGTACACGGTGGACACCGTCGGCGGGAGCGAGTACCGGGAACGCCTGATCCCGGGCACCTTCGGGATCTTCGGACACGGCAACGTCGCCGGTGTGGGGCAGGCCCTCAAGCAGTACCAGCAGCTCGATCCGAGCATCATGCCGTATTACCAGGGCCGCAACGAGCAGGCCCAGGCGCACCAGGCTGTCGGCTACGCCCGGCACACCCGCCGCCGCCAGACGTTCGCGATCAGCACCTCGATCGGCCCGGGTTCCTCGAACCTGCTGACCGGCGCGGCGCTGGCCACCACCAACCGGCTGCCTGTCCTGCTGCTGCCGTCCGACACCTTCGCCACCCGGGCCGCGGACCCGGTGCTGCAGCAGCTCGAGCTGCCGTACGCCTACGACATCACGGTCAACGACGCCTTCCGTCCGCTGTCCAAGTTCTTCGACCGGGTGTCCCGGCCCGAGCAGTTGTTCTCGGCCTTCCACCATGGCCTGCGCGTCCTGACGGACCCGGCCGAGACCGGCGCGGTCACCATTTCGCTGCCGCAGGACGTCCAGGCCGAAGCCTTGGATGTCCCGGAGGAATTCCTCGCCGAGCGTGAGTGGCGGATCCGCCGCCCCGAGGCCGACGACGACGACATCCGCCGCGCCGCCGAGGCCATCCGTGCCGCGAAGCGCCCTTTGATCATCGCCGGCGGCGGCGTCCTGTACGCCTTCGCGAACGAGGAACTCGCCACGTTCGCCGAACTGACCGGAATCCCGGTGGGTAACACCCAGGCCGGCGTCGGCGTCCTTCCGTGGGACCACAAGTTCTCGCTCGGAGCCATCGGCTCCACGGGCACGACGGCGGCGAACGCCATCGCGGCCGAAGCTGACTTGATCATCGGAATCGGTACCCGTTACGAGGACTTCACGACGGCGTCGCGCACTGCTTTCCAGAACCCCGACGTGAAGTTCGTCAACATCAACGTGGCCGCGATCGACGCGTACAAGCACGGCACCGTACTGCCGATCGTCGCCGATGCCCGCAAGGCCCTCGTCAAGCTCAACGCAGCCCTCGGCGGCTACCGTGTCGGCGCGGACCTCGAGCAAACGATCGCGGCCGAGAAGAAGCGCTGGAACGGCATCGTGGATGAAGCCTTCGATACCCGGCACACCCCGCTGCCGGCCCAGAACGAGATCATCGGCGCCACCAACCGGGCCATGGATGAGCAGGACGTCGTCATCTGCGCCGCCGGCTCCCTGCCGGGCGACCTGCACAAGATGTGGCGTGTCCGGGATCCGTTCGGTTACCACGTCGAATATGCCTACTCGTGCATGGGTTACGAGATCCCCGGCGGCTTGGGCGTCAAGCGCGCGGCCCTGGCCGAGGCCGCTGCAGACGGCAAGGATCGCGACGTCGTGGTCATGGTGGGGGACGGCTCCTACCTGATGATGCACACCGAACTGGTCACCGCCGTCGCCGAACGCATCAAACTGATCGTGGTCCTTATCCAGAACCACGGCTACGCCTCGATCGGCTCGCTTTCCGAGTCGCTGGGCTCGCAGCGCTTCGGCACCCAGTACCGCGTCCTGGACAAGGAACAACACTCCTTCGACGCCGGCGAGAACCTGCCCATCGACCTGGCCCTCAACGCCGAGTCCCTCGGCGCGAAAGTCATCCGGATCGAACCGGGGGAGAAGGTCATCGCCGAACTCGAACAAGCTATCCGCGACGCGAAAGCAGCACCGGAAGACAGCGGACCGATCGTGATCCACGTCGAATCGGACCCCCTGCTGGACGCCCCGAGCTCCGAATCCTGGTGGGACGTTCCCGTTTCGCAGGTCTCCGAACTCGAATCCACCCAGCAGGCCTACCAGACGTACACAGACCACAAGAACCGCCAGCGCAAGCTGCTCGGCTAGACCCCCTCAAGCTCTCTTCAAGCACCAGACAAGGAAGTCCGCACATGTCGACGACGACCACACTGACCACCATCAAGCATTTCATCAACGGTGTAGAAACCGCCGGCGAAGGCGACCGGAGCCAGCCGGTCTACAACCCGGCCACCGGCGCCGTGACCGCTCAGCTGCGGCTCGCGAACCGGGCGGACCTGGACGCCACCGTTGCCGCAGCCAAGGCCGCGGCCGAGAAGTGGGGCGATTTCTCCCTGGCCAAGCGCACGGCCGTGCTGTTCACGTTCCGCGAACTCGTCGCTGCCCACGTGGACGAGCTCGCCGCCCTGGTCACGGCCGAGCACGGCAAGGTCATCTCCGACGCGAAGGGCGAGATCGGCCGGGGCCTCGAAGTGATCGAGTTCGCCTGCGGTATCCCGACCCTGCTCAAGGGCGACTACTCGGACCAGGTCTCCACCGGCATCGACGTGTTCTCCTTCCGCGAGCCCCTCGGCGTCGTCGCCGGCATCACCCCGTTCAACTTCCCCGTCATGGTCCCGCTCTGGATGGCGCCGATGGCGATCGCCACCGGCAACGCCTTCATCCTCAAGCCCTCGGAGCGGGATCCCTCCGCCTCGATGCTGCTGGCGAAGCTGTGGAAGCAGGCCGGGCTGCCCGACGGTGTGTTCCAGGTCCTGCACGGGGACAAGGAAACCGTCGACGGGCTGCTGACCCACCCGGACGTGGACGGGATCTCCTTCGTCGGCTCCACCCCGATCGCCCAGTACGTCCACGAAACCGCCACCAAGCACGGCAAGCGGGTGCAGGCCTTGGGCGGTGCGAAGAACCACGCGATCATCATGCCCGACGCCGACCTGGACAACGCCGCGGACCACCTGGCCGCCGCCGCGTTCGGGTCCGCCGGGGAACGCTGCATGGCCATCTCGGTCGCGGTCGCCGTCGGCGACGCCGCAGAGCTGCTCGTCAAGAAGGTCGAAGAACGTGCGCTGGCCGTGAAGGTCAAGAACGGCACCGAGCCCGACGCCGAGATGGGCCCCGTCATCACCCCGGCTTCCAAGGAACGCATCGTGCGGATCGTCACCGAAGCCGAAGCCGCGGGCGCGGCGATGGTCGTGGACGGCCGCGATTTGGTGGTCCCCGGCCACGAAGAAGGCTTCTGGGTCGGCCCCACCGTGATCGACCACGTCAAGACCGAAATGACCGCCTACACCGAGGAAATCTTCGGACCCGTCCTCGTCGTCGTCCGCGTCGAGGACCTCGATGAAGGCATCAAGCTGATCAACTCCAACCCTTACGGCAACGGCACCGCGATCTTCACCTCCTCCGGCGCCAACGCCCGCACGTTCCAGCGCTCCGTCACCGTGGGCATGGTCGGCATCAATGTCCCCTTGCCGGTACCCGTGGCCTACCACTCCTTCGGCGGCTGGAAAGCCTCGCTCTTCGGCGACAAGCACATCTACGGACCCGAAGGCGTCTCCTTCTACACCCGCGGCAAGGTCATCACCTCCCGCTGGCCCGAACCCACCCACGCCTCCGGCGCCTCCTACAACTTCCCCTCCAACTAGTCGCCACCCAACTGACTCGCAATAGATGTCGTTTTGGGCCCTCATAACGACAACAAATGCGAGTTAGTTGGGCTGCGGCCCCCGGTGGGGAGCAATCAACGTTAAGGATTGAGCAATGACAGAGAACAAACTCATCATCGGCACGGCCCCGGACTCCTGGGGCGTCTGGTTCGCGGATGACCCCAAGCAGACCCCGTGGGAACGCTTCCTGGACGAAGTGGCTGAGTCCGGCTACAAGTGGATCGAGCTGGGCCCCTACGGATACTTGCCGAACGACCCTGCCCGCCTCGCCGAGGAGCTCAAGCAGCGTGACCTCAAGGTCACGGCGGGAACGGTCTTCACGGCCTTCCATCGCGGTGCCGCACAGTACGAGGAAGCCTGGGAGCCGGCACGCAAGGTGGCTGAGCTGACTGCAGCCATGGGCGGCGAACACATCGTGGTCATTCCGGCGATGTGGCGCGACGACGTCACCGGCGAGGCCGTGGAGAGCGGGGAGCTGTCCCAGGATCAGTGGAACGATCTGTTCGCCGGCCACAACCGCATGGGCAAGGTGTTGCTGGAAGACTTCGGCCTCAAGCAGCAATTCCACTCCCACGCAGATTCCCACGTCGGCGCCCAGTCGGATATCGAGCACCTGCTCGCCGAGACCGATCCCCAGTACCTGAACCTGTGCCTGGACACCGGGCACGCGGAATACTGCGGAGCCTCCAGCCTGGAACTGATCAAGAATTACCCGGACCGCATCRGCTACTTGCACCTGAAGCAGATCAACCCGGATGTCCTGAAGAAGGTCAATGAGGAAAACATGACCTGGGCGGCAGCCAACCTGGCGGGCGTCATGACCGAACCGCCGAACGGACTGCCGGATCTTCGCGCCGTCATCGAAGCCGTTGAAGGACTTAACCGCCCGATCTTTGGCATTGTGGAACAGGACATGTACCCCGTGGCCTTCGACGTCCCGATGCCCATCGCCAAGCGCACCCGAAACTACCTGCTCTCGTGCGGCTCCCGCACGACTGTCAACTAACGCTGCCTCTCAAGCACAAACAACCAAGGACAGAAACAATGACTGACATTCTCCGCGTGGCCGTCATCGGCGCAGGCCGCATGGGCGCCGACCACATCAAGCGGCTCAGCACCCGCATCCACGGCGCCGAGGTGGCCGCCGTCGTCGACGTCGACCTCGCCCGTGCGCAGGCCGCCATCGCAGGGATCGACGGCGCCGTCGCCCTCGCCAGCGCCGATGATGCCCTCAACAACGGCGACGTCAACGCCGTGCTGATCGCGACGCCCGGTTTCCTGCACGAGGAAATCCTGTACAAGGCACTGGAGAAGGACTTCCCGATCCTCTGCGAGAAGCCGCTCACCCCGGATGCCGAGAGCGCGTGGAAGGTTGTCCAGGCCGAAACGGCAACCGGCCACAAGCGCATCCAGGTGGGCTTCATGCGCCGCTTCGACGCCGAATACGCCGCCTTGGGTTCCGTGATCCGCGATCGTGAACTCGGCGAGCTGCTCATGCTCCACCACCAGCACCGCAACCCGGACACTCCTCAGGGCTTCACCAACGAGATGCTCATCAACGACTCCGTGGTCCACGAATTCGATGCCATCCGCTTCTTCACCGGTGAGGAAATCACCTCCGTGCAGGTCCGCCTGGGCAAGGCGACGCGCAACGCCCCGAACGGCCAGCACGATCCCCAGCACGTCCTGATCGAGACCGAGTCCGGCGTCCTGGCCGACGTCGAAATCTATGTGAACGCGAAGTTCGGCTACGAAGTGGCCACCCAGGCCTCCTTCGAGGACGGCATCGTGAGCATCGGTGGCGACGGCGGTCCTTACGTCCGCAGCGCGGGCCGCTGGGGCGGCAAGGTCACGCCCGGCTTCGAAGAGCGCTTCGGTGCCGCGTACGACGTCGAGGTCCAGGCTTGGGTTGACGCCGCCCGCCGCGGCGAAATCGGCGGCCCCACCGCCTGGGACGGCTATGCCACCGCTGCGTGCTGCGAAGCCGGCGTTGAGGCCCAGAAGTCGGGCGAGAAGGTCGCGGTACAGCTCAACACCAAGCCTGAGCTGTACAAGTAGGAGTGGCCATGAAGATTGCCCTCGATCCCACCCCGTTCCACCACAGCCACGGCCTGCTGGAGTTTCCGCGGCTGGCCGCCGACCTCGGCTACAAGTACCTCCAGCTGACCCCGCACGCGGACTTCATCCCGTTCTTCAACCACCCGAAGGCCGACGACGAACTTGTGGGCCAGCTGAAGAAAGCCTGCAAGGACGCCGACGTCGAGATCGCCTCGGTGCTCCCGGTGCTGCGTTGGTCCGGACCCGACGAAGACGCTCGCGAGGCCGCTGTCCGTTACTGGAAGCGCGCCATCCGGATCACGGTCGATCTTGGCGTGCAGACGATGAATACCGAATTCAGCGGCCGCCCGGAAAAGGCGGAGGAGTCCGAAAGGGCCTTCTACCGTTCCATGGAAGAGCTGCTGCCGATAATCGAGCGCGAAGGCCTGGACGTCCTCATCGACCCGCACCCGGACGACTTCGTGGAGGACGGACTCGCCGCGCTGCGTGTCATCCGTGGCGTGAATTCGCCCAACATCGGTATGGTCTACGTTGCCTCCCACACGTTCCACATGGGCAACAAGCCGCTCGACATCATGCGGGCCGCGGGGGACAAGCTGCGCTTGGTCCACGTGTCCGACACCATGGACCACCACGCCTCCCACGGGCTGCGCTACATCACCAACCCGCCGGGAAACGCCGTGCGCGTCCACCAGCACCTCAAGATCGGCGACGGCGACGTCAACTGGGACGAGTTCTTCGGCGGACTCAAGGAAATCGGCTTCCTGGACAAGGACAACACGGTCATGGTGTCCAGCGTCTTCGCCGAGGACGACAATGCCAACGAGGTGTCCCGCTACCAGCTGGAGACCATGGGCAAATACATCGCGAAGGTCCAATAAGGGGGGCCGCGGCTGGACCGGTTTACGGGGTCTTGCCGGGGTTGCGTGCGCTGGCGGCGCGGGCGACGTGGCTTCGGGCGTGTTCGACGGCTGGGCCCAGTTCGGTGAAGAGGTGTTTGTGGTGGCGAAGGGAGTCCAGGACCCCCACCTGGGTGACGAGCCGAAGGTGGCGTTCCTGGATCCCTTTGATCAGCACGGTGATTCCGCGGCGTTCCAGGGCCTGGACGATGTCTGTGATGGTTCTGGCACCGGTTGCGTCCAGGATCTGCAGCTGCGACATGCGGATGATCACGACGTCGACGTTCCGGATGGCGCTGACCCGCTCCAGGACGCGCTCGGCAGCGGCGAAGAATAGTGCCCCGTCGAGCCGGAACACGGCGATGTGCTCGTCCCCTTCGTGGACCGGGCCGGGGATTTCTTCCCGGTGCACACCGCTGGACCGGACCAAAGCACGCAAGGCGAAGAATGCAGCGACGGCGATCCCGATCTCCACGGCCTCGATCAGGTCGAAGGAAACGGTGATCAGTGCGGTGACGAAGAACACGACCGTGTCGGCGCGGGTCGATCCGATCACGCTGCGCAGCGTCTTGAGGGAGACCATGCGAGTCGCGGTGACCATCAGGACCCCGGCCAAGGCAGCAAGGGGGATGCCGGAAACCGGGCCGGTGGCCAGGTACACCACGGCAAGCAGGACCAGCGCATGGGTAATGGCGGCAAGGCGTGTCCTGCCCCCGGAACGAATGTTGACCGCTGTGCGGGCGATGGCACCAGTGGCCGGCATGCCGCCGAAGAATCCGGACGCGACGGACGCGAGGCCCTGGCCCAGGAGCTCACGGTCCGCGTCATAGGGGCCGGTATCCGAGATCGACGCTCCGACCCGTGCAGAGAGCAGTGACTCGATCGCGGCCAGGGCCGCGATCGTAGCCGCGGACCCGGCCAGCGCGGTGATCGTCCCCAGGTCCAGGGAGGGGATCATCGGGGCCGGCAGGGAATCGGGCAGCGCACCGATCCGGGTCACAGGCGGGTCGAGGAACTGTGCGGCCACAGTGGCAATGATGATCGCGATGAGCGAGCCCGGGATCCGGGGGTGGATCCGCGGTGACGCAATCATGATCACCGCCACCAGAGCCACCACGGCAACCGGCGCAAGGAACGAGGCAGGGGACACGGTGCCGATGGCCTGGGCGGCAGAGATGACGGCGTTGCTGCTGGGGCCCGGCTTGGTGCCGAACGCGGCAGGGACCTGCTGGAGGAAGATGATCACCGCGATTCCGACGGTGAAGCCCTCGATCACCGGCCAGGGCAGGAGCGTCACGACCCGCCCGAGTTTGAGTAGCCCCGCGGCCACCACTATCACCCCGGCAAGGACCGAGACCGCGGCCAGCGCCCCGAGCCCGTGGGCGGCGATGACCGGGCCCAGAACCACGACCATGGCGCCGGTGGGTCCGGAGACCTGGATGTTGGAACCACCGAAGACGGCCGCGATCACGCCGGCGATCACCGCGGTGATCAATCCGCTGGCCGCACCCGCGCCGGAGCTGACACCAAATGCCAGGGCCAGCGGCAGCGCGACGATGCCGACCGTGACCCCGGCAATCAAGTCTCCTTTCCAGGTACCGGGCAATAGCGCGTAATCCTGCCGCCCGGGCAGCAAGGCTCGGACCGCGACCAGTAGCTTCACCGGGTGCTGGCCGCTGCGGCTGACGCGGATGCAGTCGCTTCCGAGGACTCAAGCTGCGCCCGGGTGGTGTGCAGAATGTCGTTGAGCAGCAGTCTGGCGACGGAGAGGAGTTCCGCGACTTGTGGGTAGGCCAGGGTGTAGAACATCTGCAGCGCCCGTCGCTCTCCCTTGACGAGGTGGTATCGGCGCAGCACCGACAGATGCTGGGACAGGTGCGAGGCCTCCAGGCCCGTTGCGGCCAGAAGCTCAGTCACTGACACTTCGGGCGCGGCCGACAGCAGCTCCAGTACCCGGATCCTGACCGGGTGGGCCAGCCCCTTGAACAGATTGGCCTTCACCTCGTATAGCGGTGCCCGGAAATCCGCGAACTCTTCCATGATTGCCTCCCTGGCCCACACCACGAGTCTTTGCTTGACTATTTTATGGATTCATCATCCAGTGTAACAAGGGTGGGAATAGAGAGCCCTGCAGGCCAACACAAGAGGGCCCCATCTCGGATGAGGCCCTCCTCTGTGGTTCGGTGAACCGGCTAGCGAGGAACCCCCTACGCCGTCACCTCCAGCGACGCTTCCAGCGCTGCGTCGGCATCCCGCAGGACCTTGGCTGCCACTTCGAGTCCTTCGATCCGGCCGAGGGAAGTGTCTTCGTGCTCGATGTTGACCAGCATGTTCGGGTCCACTTCATAGAGGGCACGCAGGAACTCGGTCCAGTAGGCGGTGTCGTGCCCGCGGCCGAGGGCAACGAAGTCCCACGCGGAGTTCTTGGGCCACCCGTTGGCCCATTCGTCGCCGCCGAGGTTGGTGCGGCTTTCCTCCGGGGAGAGCCGGCGGAAGCTGTTGTCGAGCACCCCGTAGAGGGCTGCGTTCGCGGTGTTGATGCGCACGTCTTTCGCGGCTGCCTGGAAGACCAGGGGTCCGAGTTCGCGGACCACGGCTACCGGATCCATCTGCTGCCAGAACAGGTGCGAGGCATCCAGTTCGACGCCGACGTGGGTGGCGCCCGTGAGTTCGATGAGCTTGTGGACATCTGCGGAGTTGAACACGATGTTCTGCGGGTGCAGTTCGAGGGCTACCTTGACGCCATACCCAGCGGCCAGGCGGTCTGTCTCGCGCCAGAACTTCGCTGCGATGTCCCACTGGTAGTCCAGCACGTCCAGGGCCGCCGAGTTCCAGGCGTTGACGACCCAGTTGACCGTGGTGGCTCCCGGCTCGCCCCCGGGCACGCCGGACATGGTCACTACCCGGTTCTGGCCGAGGCGCTCTGCAAGCCGGATGGAACGGCGGATGTCCTCGGCATGCTTCTCGCCGATCTCGCGCTTGGGGTGCAAGGGGTTGCCGTTGCAGTTCAGTCCTGCGATCGCGACGCCGGTCCCCTCGAAGATCGCGAGGTAGTCGTCGCGGGCGGCATCCGAGACAAGAATGTCGTCGAAGGTGGGGACGTGGACCGCGGGGAGGAAGCCGCCGGTGTTGATCTCGATGCCCGTCAGACCCAGGTCCGCGATGACCTTCAAGGCCTCGGGAAGCGGCCTGTCGTGCAGGATTGCGTTGTAGACGCCGAGTTTCATAGCGTGATGGTCTTTCCGTTGTTGAGTGCGGATTCGGTGACGGCGCCGAGCAGTTCCATGTTGCGGACGCCTTCGTCGAACGTGGCGCAGCGGGGGAGTGACTCGGATTCCGGAAGTCCGGCGACCTCCTCGAGGAACGCCCGGGCCTGGTAACCGAAGGCGTCGTTCTGCCCGAAGCCCACTTCGGGGGCGTCCATGGCGAGGCCGCCGGCGATGTAGGGGTGGCCCGGGCCGAGGATGACCTGGCGGTAGCCGTTCTCGTTGCCGGAGCCATCGTTGAGGAAGAGCTGGATTTCGGAGGGGCGGCGCTGGTCGAACTTCGCCGCACCGTTTTCGCAGAACACTTCGAAGTTGAGGCTGTTGGCGTGGCCGGCTGCAACGCGGGACACTTCGAAGCTGCCCGCGCCGTTCTCGAATGCTGCGTTGAAAGCAGCGTAGTCGTCGTTCTCTACGGCCTCGAAGGTGTCGCTGACAGCGGCGTGGTCGTGGCCCATGACGGCGCCAAGGGGCACAGGGCGCTTGTCGATGACGGTGCTCAGGCGACCGCCGCTGATGGACGTGATGTCGCCGCACAGGAACTCGGAGACATAGGCCAGGTGGCTTCCGACGTCGGCCAGCGCACCGGAGCCGGGACCCCCCTTGTAGCGCCAGCTCATGGGAGCGGAAGGGCTGAAGCCGTAGTCGGTCCAGTAGCGGCCGCTGAAGTGCAGCACCTTGCCGAGGACGCCGGTGCGGATCAAGTCGCGGATGTAGGCGATGCCCGGTGTGCGGCGGAACGTGAAGCCGATGCGCGCGATGCTGGAAGCGTTGCGGGCTGCGTCCGCCATGGCCCGGGCGTCCTCGATCGAGTCGCTCAGCGGCTTCTCGCAGAGGACGTGCTTCCCTGCGGCCAGGAGTCCCTCGACCACCTCGCGGTGAAGAGAGTTCGCGATGACGACACTCACGACGTCGATATCGTCCGCTTCCGCGATCGCCTGCCATGAGGTGTCATTGCGTTCGTAGCCGAAACGCCGGGCAGCGAGGGACCCGAACTCCGGGTTCACGTCGCCGATCGACACGAGGCGCACCGGCGGAAGCACGGGGCTGTAAAGGGCAGACGCTGTGCGGTAGGCCGCCGCGTGTGCCTTGCCGGCCATTCCTGCGCCGATGACGGCGACCCCTAGGCTCTCAGCCATTGATTTCTCCTTCGAAATTCAGCCTGGGTGTCGAGCACACCGGGGCATTTTGGAGCGCTACAATTTAGCACTGGACTTACAGCGTAATCATGTGAGTATGTCCTGTCAATGTCTTGGGAATACCCTTGACAGCAGAGGAGAAAGGTTCCCGAACCATGAGTGCCAGCAGTCCAAAAACCCGCCGCCCCACCATCTATGACGTTGCCAAGCTAGCCGGCGTCTCGCCGTCGTTGGTGTCCTTGGTCCTCCAAGCGCCGGCGAGGGTCAGTGACAAGCGCCGCGAAGCCGTCCAGGCCGCAATATCGGAGTTGGGCTACCGGCCCAGCCGGGCCGCGACAACCCTCGCGAGCAATCGGACCAAGAGCATCGGCCTGGTGATCGACGACTACCGGAACCTCTGGTTCGTGGACCTGCTGAGGGGTATGGAATCCGTCCTCTCCGATCTCGGATACCACGTCATGCTGGCCGACTCCCGGCCCGGCGAGCACCGCATCAAAGAAGCCACGGACGGCCTCCTCGCCATGCACATTGATGCGCTGGTGATCGCGGCGGAACCGAGCGAGCCTATGCTGGCGCGGACCTGGGTACCCACGGTGGTGGCCGGATGGCGCATGGGGGTGCCGAGCGGCGCCGACCTCATTACCAACGACGACGACGGCGGAGGCGGCCTGGCCGCGAGCCACTTGCTGGAGCTGGGCCACACCCGCATCGGCCATCTCTCAGGGTCCGACGGCGCGTCAGCCCATCGGCGCGCCGGTTTCCGGCGGCAGATCCAGGCAGCCGGCGTCGAACTCCTGATTGCCGAGTCCCAAGGTACTTCGGAGGAAGATGGCTACGCCGGCGCCTCCTGGCTGCTGGACCACCATCCGGACACCACCGCGATCTTCGCGGCCAACGACACCATGGCCGTGGGCGCCTTCGCCGTCCTCAAGGCCAGGGGCCTTCGCGTGCCCAACGACATTTCTGTGATCGGCTACGACAATTCCCCGCTGGCCAAGTCGAGGTACTTGGACATCACTTCCGTCGACAACCGAAGCGACGTTGTCGGCATTAATGCTGCGCACAGGCTGCTCGCCAGGATTGAAGACCCCGCCATCAAGCCCGAGCGCACCCTGATTGATCCCGTCCTGGTGGTGCGAAGCACCACGTCTCGGCCCGCCCCGTAGCCCCGATCTGAACGGTGTTCCCCGGGAGATCACGTGACCATCTCACGTAAAAACATCCTAATGTCAGGACAAAGGATTGACATCTGTGAGGCGAGTCACCATGATCTGTGTAGAGGGCTTTGAGCTCCTGCAGAGTGGCAGGGCCACAACCCCAATCAAAGGAGATAAATCGTGAAGAAGTTTTCCTGGCGGAAGGCGGCACTCGTTGCGGCCGTCGTTCCGATGATGGCTCTAAGCGCTTGTTCCAGCACGGGCGGGAAGCCAGCTGACAGCGGTAACGCCGCCGGCGGCGGTCAAGCCGTCAGCACTCCGCGTATGAAAGTCGCCCTCATCACCCACGCGGCGGCAGGCGATACATTCTGGGATATCGTCCGTAAGGGCGCTGAGGAAGCGTCCGCGAAGGACAATGTTGACCTCCTGTACACAAGCGACCCCGAAGCTGGCCGCCAGGCCCAGCTCGTGCAGCAGGCTATCGACCAAAAGGTTGACGGTATAGCCGTCACGCTCGCCACGCCGGATGCCCTCAAGGACGTCCTTAAGAAAGCAACCGATGCCGGTATCCCCGTAGTGAGCCTCAACGCCGGCGAAGGCGTCTCGGCACAGCTCGGCGCGTTCACCCACTTCGGCTCGAACGAGAAGCTCGCTGGCGAGGCCGTCGGAACCAAGCTTGCATCGCAAGGCTTCAAACACCCGGTCTGCGTGATCCAGCAGCAAGGCCACGTTGGCCTTGAGGCACGGTGTGCCGGTGTCAAGGCGAAAGTGCCTGGAACGGAAATCCTTTACGTCGATGGCAAGGACATGACTGCGGTCCAGTCCACCGCTACTGCGAAGCTCCAGGCAGCCAAGGATGCAGATGTCATCATCGGCTTGGGCGCGCCGATCACCCTCACGCTCCTCAAGTCCGTCACGGACGCCAGCAGCTCTGCAAAGGTGGCCAGCTTCGACCTGAACGCGGACCTCGCCCAGAAAATCGTGGACGGCTCTGTGATCTTCACCGTGGACCAGCAGCCGTGGCTCCAGGGCTACATGTCCGTTGACTCCCTGTGGCAGGCCAAGCGCGGCGGCTTCAAGCTCGGCGGCGGCCAGCCCGTTCTGACCGGTCCCACCATCGTGGACAAGTCCAACGCTTCCGACGTCCTCAAATTCGCCCAGCAGGGCGTCCGCTAGATCCAGGATTCTGGCCGCGCGGCCTGACCAACAAGGAGTTCTTCCTATGGCAAACACAGCAACCCTGCCGCCGGCACCGGCTTCGGCCCCCGGCGATGAGCGGATCGGACGCCGGAGCCCGGTCCAGAAGTTTCTGGGCAGGCCTGAAGTCGGCGCCCTCGTGGGGGCCGTTGTTCTCTTCATTTTCTTCGCTTCGGTGTCCCAGACGTTCACGCAGCCGAACGCGCTCGCGACCGTGCTGTATGGTTCTTCGACGATCGGGATCATGGCGGTGGGGGTGTCGCTGTTGATGATCGGCGGCGAGTTCGACCTTTCCACCGGTGTAGCCGTGATTTCCTCGGCCCTGACTGCCTCGCTGTTCAGCTGGAACTTCTCGCTGAACGCGTGGGTCGGCGTCGTGCTGGCGCTCGTCGTTTCGCTCGGCATCGGTTTCATCAACGGCTGGATCCTGGTCAAGACGAAGCTGCCGTCCTTCATCGTGACGCTCGCGACGTTCCTGATGCTCACGGGCCTGAACCTGGCCCTGACCCGGCTGATTGGCGGGTCCGTGTCCTCGCCGTCGATTTCCAAGC